>CAYUME010000085.1:0-3511 GCA_964445475.1 uncultured Planctomycetia bacterium | reverse complement strand
CCTGCAACCGGCTGCGTGGCAAGGCCGGGCTCCCGAGCCTGCCGGAGAGGCACGCGGACGCATGAGGCCCGACCAAAGCCCTCCCCCCCCGGGCGGACGCGATCTCCCGGAAACGATGCGCTACTTCGCCTTGTAGCGCGGATTCGGAACCGGCATCTTCGCGCCCGTCTCCTGCAGCCACCGCCGGAGGGTTGCCCGCAGCGCGGCTGCCCGGTCGGGCATCGCCTTCGCCAGGTCCTTCCGCTCCCCGATGTCCGCCTTCAGGTTGTAGAGCTCCACCCGGCCGCCGTCCCCGTACCACTCGATCAGCTTCCAGTCACCGTCGCGGACCGCGCCCGACGGCGCGCCCCCCTGGTTGCCGTAGTGGGGGTAGTGCCAGAAGAGCGGGCCGCGGTCGAGCGGCTTCCCCCGGAGGAGGGGCACGAGGCTCACGCCGTCGACGTGCTGCCGCGGGCGGGGCGACAGGCCGGCGACCTCGAGGATCGTGGGGTAGAAGTCGGTGCTCGTCACCGGCGTCTCGCAGACACTCCCCGGCGCCGTCACGCCGGGCCAGCGGACCATCATCGGCTCCCGGATGCCGCCCTCGTACATCCAGCCCTTCCCGGCGCGGAGCGGCAGGTTGGAGGTCGGGTGCCCCTCGCTGGTCGAGAGCCCCCCGTTGTCGGACATGAAAAACACCGCCGTGTCCTTCGCCAGGCCGAGCCGGTCGAGGGCGTCGAGGACCTTCCCGACCGCCAGGTCCATCGCCTCGACCATGCCGCCGTAGAGGGCGTGCTCCTGGACAAGCCGGACCTTCCGCTCGCCCTCCTGCCCCCAGATCGCATCCTTGCCGGCCACTCCCTCCCGCTTCTTCTCGTACTTCGCTTTCAGGTCTTCGCGTGCCATGAGCGGGGTGTGGACGGAGTAGAAGGAGAGGTAGGCCAGGAACGGCTTGTCCCGGCTCGCCTCGACGAACTTCACCGTCTCCGACGCCAGCCGGTCGGGGAGGTGCTCGCCGGGGGGGCCGTCCTCGAGCCGGGGATTGCCGTAGGGGGAGAAGTACTTCTTCCCGCCGTAGGGCCCACCGCGGTCGATGCCGCCTTTGTTGACGTCGAAGCCCTGGTCCTCCGGCCAGAACCCCTCGGGGCCGAGGTGCCACTTGCCGGCGAAGAAGGTCGCGTACCCCCCTTCTTTGAGGGCCTCGGCGAGCGTGACCTCTTCGAGGGCCAGGCGGGTCTCGTACGGGGCCGGCAGCAGCGGCGTGTTGCGGTTCCACTGCCCCGGCTGGGCCGCCCCGATGTAGTCGGTGACGCCGGTCCGCACGGGGTACCTCCCGGTCTGGATGCTCGCGCGGGTCGGCGAGCAGACGGGGCAGGCGGCGTAGGCGCTCGTGAACCGCATCCCCTCGCGGGCAAGGCGGTCCGCGTTCGGGGTCTCGTAGAACGTGCTGCCGAAGGCGCCGAGGTCCCGCCAGCCGAGGTCGTCGACGAGGAAAAAGACGACGTTCGGCTTCCGGTCCGCGGCCGTCACCGGCGGGAGGGACGCGGCGGCCGCAAAGAGGACGGGGAGGCAGGAGAAGCGCATGGCGGAGGCTCCTGATCGGACTCGATCCGCATCCGGCCGTGGAGATCCGGAGGATAGGATACGGGGGCTCGGCCTTCAACCCGGATTTCGGATCGGCGTCCGTCGGCGTGCCTCGGCGGCCTGCTTTCGCGATCCGCGGCTCGACGCCGCGCCCCCCGGCCGCTACAATCCCCGACATGCCGCGCCCGCCGTCGCATCCTTAACAGGACCCGAAAGGAGGAACCCATGAGACCGTCCGCCGCGCTGCTCTCGACCGTCGGGCTGGGCCTGCTCGTCGCCGCGTGCGCCGGGAAGGGGAAGACGGAGGACGCGGGAACGGCGCCCGTCGCGCCGGCCGCCGATCCGGAGGCGGATCGCGCCCGCGAGGCCTCCCGCAAGAAGTTCCTCGCGGAGTTCTCCCGCAAGGGCCTCGACACCGCCCCCGAGGACGCCCAGCTCCTGCGGATCCTCGTCGAAGGCACGAAGGCGAAACGCGGCGTGGAGGTCGGCTCCTTCAAGGGCTACGGCGCCATGCACATGGGCATGGCCTTCGAGCGGAACGGCGGCCACCTCTTCACCCACGAGATCGACCCGAAGATCGCCGACGAGTGCCGCGGGAACCTGAAGCAGGTCGGCCTCGAGGCGACCGTCACCGTCGTCACCGGCGACGCCCTCCAGACGCTCAAGGACCTCGAGGGAACGTTCGATTTCGTCTTTCTCGACGCCAAGAAGGACGACTACCTGAAGTACCTGAAGCTCGTCGAGCCGAAGCTCAAGCCCGGTGCGGTCATCGTCGCCGACAACACCATCCGCTCGGCCAAGGCGATGCCGGACTACCTCGAATACGTCTTCAAGAACCCGGACTACGAGTCGGTGACGATCCGGGCGTCGATGGAGAAGAACGACGGGATGACGGTGACGTACAAGCTGCGGTAGCCATGCGCCAGGCGGAGCGGCTGCCGTTCGCCGCGCCGTCTGGCGCCAAGCGAGTCGCGCGGGAATGAGCGAAGCGAATTCCCGCGTGGCTCGCGCTACTCGCCCTTGTCCGGCCGCAGCCGCACGAGGGCGACGCCGTGGCGCGGGACCTCCGCCCGGAACGCGCCCTCGGAGATCCCGAGGTCCTTCCACCGCCAGAGGTCGCGGACGCGCTGGTGCCCCTTCACCCCGAGGTCGGCCCACGCCGCCTCCATCGGCCGCGGCTCCTCCGCGAGGTTGAAGAGCCCCACCGCCAGCGACCCGTCCGCCATCGGCTTGGCCAGGACGAGCTCGTCGTCGGTCTTCCGGACGATCCGCGCCTGCTTCCCGAGCGGATCCTGGTCCACGTCGATCACCTCGGCGTTGCAGAGGACGTTGAGGGTGAATTCGTCGAGGCGGGTGATGTCGCCGGAGTAGAAGAGCGGAGCGGCCATGAGGCACCACATCGCCATGTAGCTGTACTGCTCGCTGGGCGTGAGCGACGTCCGCTTGGCGGGCTCGTTCATGTTGTGGGCGTTGCCGACGTAGCCGATCAGGATGTAGTCGGGGTCGTTCCAGGCGCCCGGCCGGGCGTGCTCCCAGAGCTTCGCGTTCTTGAAGCCGATGGAGTAGAAGCCGGGGAGGCGCTTGCTCTTCTCGAGCCCGAGGTCGCCCGTCGTCCGCCAGCAGTGCACGCCCACCTCGGCCCCCCACGTCCAGACCTCGCCCATCCCGTACTGGCAGAGGTTGAGGACGATGTCGCGGTCCTGCTGCTTGAGCAGGTCGCCCATGAGGCGGTAGGGCTTCTTGTAGTACTCCAGGCCCTCCCCCTCGGCCTTTTTCGCGACCCGCCCGTACGAGCACCAGTCGTGCTTGAGGAAGTCGAACCCCCACTCGGCGAAGCGGCGGGCGTCCTGGGCCTCGTACTCGTGGCTGCCGTAGAAGCCGGCGCAGGTGAGGGGGCCGGGGGAGGTGTAGAGGCCGGCCTTGAGGCCCTTCGCATGGATGTAGTCCG
>CAYUME010000084.1:0-11556 GCA_964445475.1 uncultured Planctomycetia bacterium | reverse complement strand
CGCCGGGTCGCTCAGCTGTCCGATCCGGCGGTACTGCGCGAAGCGACGCTCGAGGAGGCGGCCGACCGGCACCGGCTTGAGGTCGATCAACTGGCGCAGGATGGCGGACTGGAGGATCCGGGCCATCTCGGACGGGTCGCGGTGCGCCCCCCCGAGCGGCTCGGGCACGATCTCGTCCACCACGCCGAGCGCCTGGAGATCCTTCGGGGCAAGCCGGAGGACCTCCGCGGCCTGGGGAGCCTTGGCGCCGTCGCGCCAGAGGATCGCGGCGCAGCCCTCGGGGGTGATCACGGAAAAATAGGCGTTCTCCAGGATCGAGAGGCGGTCGGCGACGCACAGCGCCAGGGCGCCGCCGCTGCCCCCCTCCCCGATCACGAAGCTCACCACCGGCACCCGCAACTTCGACATCTCGAGCAGGTGCACCGCGATCGCGTGCGACTGGCCGCGCTCTTCCGCCCCGATCCCCGGGTAGGCGCCGAGCGTGTTGACGAAGGAGACGACGGGCAGCTGCAGCTTCTCGGCCAGCTTCATCTTGAGCAAGGCCTTGCGGTACCCCTCCGGGTGCGGGCTGCCGAAGTTGCACTGGACCCGCTCCTTCGTCGTCTTGCCCCTCCGGTGGCCCACGACCATCACCCGCTCCCCCCCGATCGTCCCGAATCCGCTCACGATCGCCCGGTCGTCGGCGAAGCCGCGATCGCCGTGCAACTCGACAAAGTCCTCGACCAAGTGGCCGATATAGTCCATCGTCTCCGGCCGCTCCGGGTGGCGCGCAATCATGACCCGCTGCCACGGCGTGAGGGAAGAGAAGATCTCCCGCTTCAGGGTCTCGCACCGCGCCCGGAGATTCGTGATCTCCTGGGCCAGGTCGATCTCCGCCTGGCTGGAATAGCGCTGGAGCTCCGCGATGCGGTCCTCCAGCTCGCGGATGGGCCTCTCGAAGTCGAGGGAGTCGGTCTGCTGGGCCATGGGGAGGTGGGGTTACCGGACGGAAGGGAGGTTCACATCGGACTCGTGGGGCGCACGCGGGGGAATGGGCTCCGACGGGGAGCCCGCGTCCGCCCGTTGCTGCTTCCGGCTCCGTTCGCTCTCGAGACGCCGCTTCAGCCGCGCCTCGAGCAGGATCTCGATCTGGGCGTTCGCGGAAGCGTCATCGCGCCCCGCCACGGTCTCCGCCTGCTCCCCGGCGGCCGCCGGGGGAACCGGCCCGACAGGGGACGGCGCCACGGCCGCCCCGGCCGTCTTCGCGTCAGGGGCGTCAGCGGGAAGCGCGGCGGGCTTCGGGTCCGCGGCCGCGGGGGGTGCCACGAAAGCCGGCGACAGGCCGGGGGCGTCCGGGCTGGAGGACGCCGTCCCGGAAACAGGCTCCGCCGGCGCACGCTCGACGACGGCCTCGCGGGGCGGCACGGGCGCGACAGGTCGCGCGGGGGCCGCGTCACGGTCCGTCGCGCCCGCCATGCGTGCGGTCTCCCCCGGACGGGGCATGGACGTCGTGGGAATCGGGTGCGTCTTCAGCAGGGAGACGTCCTCCCCGCGGGCCGGGACCTTCGCCGGGGCCCCCTTCGGTGGCGAGGTCGGCTGCAGCATGCGCGCCGTGTGCGCCGTCGTCTTCGCGGTCGCCCCCGAGGCGGAGTCGACCCACCAGACTCCCCACTTCTCGGCCAGCTTCCCGAGCTCGTAGGAGACCGTCGGCATGTCCGGCCAGCGGTTGGCGGGATTCTTCTCCAGCATCCGCAGGATGACCCGATCCACGTCCGGAGGGGTCTTGGGCAGGACCTTGCGGAGAGGAGGAGGCGCCTCGCTCAGGTGCTTCTCCAGGAGTCCGTTCTGGTTCGTCGCCAGGAAGGGAGCCCGGCGCGCGAAAAGCTCGTAGGCCAGGACGCCGAAGGCGTACTGGTCGGTGGCCGGGGAAACGGCGTCGCCCCGGATCTGCTCGGGGGCCATGTAGGCGGGCGTCCCGCCCCACTTCGTCTTCCCGAACTTGAGCATGCGCCCCCACGTCGATTGCGCGATCGAGAAGTCGATCAGCCGGACCTCCGATGTCTCGGAGACGAGGACGTTCTCCGGCTTCATGTCGAGGTGGACGATGCCCAGCTGGTGCATGGCATGCAGGGCGTCACAGATCTGGCGGAGGATCCGGAACTCCTTCCCCCGGATGCGCTCCGGCATGTTCATCAGCGCGAACTTCAGGTTCTCGCTGCTGAAGTACTCCATGATGACATACGGCTGCGGGGAGACGTCGGCGAACTTGACGATCCGGATGATGCCGGGGTGCTTGAGCTGTCCGGCGATCTTCGCCTCGTTTCGAAACTCCTTGATCTTCCGGCTCTCGCGCGCGTGCTGGGCGGAGAGCATCTTGATGGCGACGTCCTCGTTGAACGGATTGCGCCCCTTCCAGACGGTGCCGACGCTCCCGTCCTTGATCTTGGCGACGACGTGATATCCGCTCAGGACGGTCCCGATCATGAGCCCTCCGGAACACCCGGAAAAGCAACGCGATCGACGTGACGTCAAGGCGCGAACCCGACATCCGTCCGCATGTTATCGATTTTACTTCATTCGAGTCTCGAAGCAAGAAGAAACGCCCGAACGCCGGGGTCCGCCCGAAAATGCTTTGCTCGCACCGGCGCGCTCTGCTAGAGTAGTCGGCCCGCTGCCGCGGCAACGGATCGCGTCCCGATCACCCGCTTTGCCCCCGAGGACGGCGTGCTCTTCCATGTCGAGGTAGCCTTCCGGCCCGGGCTGGTCAATCCCGCCTGCCAGGCCCTGCTGTCGGAGCTGCGCGCCTTCGGTCTTGCCGGGCTCCGGTCCATCGACGCCGTGGACCTCTTCCTCCTGGAAGGCGCCCTGGCCGCGCCCGATGTCGACCGCATCGCGCGGGCCCTCTTCGCCGACCCCCTCCTGCAGACCTGGACGGTCGGCCGGCCCGTCCGTCCCGAGGCGGAGTCGGCCAGCGCCTCCGGCGGCGACGTCCGGGCGCTCACCATCTTCCGCAAGCCCGGGGTGATGGATCCGGTCGAGGCGTCCGCACTCCGGGCCATCGCCGAGCTCGGCCTGAGGGTCGACCGCCTCCGGACGGGTCGAAAGCTCTTCCTGGCCGGGTCCCTCGACGACGCCGCGCTGCGCCGCGCCGCCGTCAAGCTGCTGGCCAACGAGGCGGTGGACGAGATCCACTACGCCGCCCACGTACCCGACCGGATCCCCGTCGGGCAGCCTTACCGGTTCGTGCGGAAGGAGATCCCCCTGGTGGCGGCCGGCCCGGACGACCTCGACCGGATCAGCCGCGCGGGCGGCCTCTCCCTCTCCCGGGCCGAGATGGAGACGATCCAGCGCCACTTCCGGGAGCGGGGCCGGGACCCGACCGACATCGAGCTGGAGACGCTCGCCCAGACCTGGTCTGAGCACTGCAAGCACAAGACCTTCACGAGCGCGATCGACTACACCGAGTCGGCCCCGGGGGCGCCCGACCGGACCGAGCACATCCCGAATCTCCTCCGGGAGACGATCGTCCGGGCGACGCGCACGCTCGACCGCCCCTGGTGCCTCTCCGTCTTCCGGGACAACGCCGGCGTCATCGATTTCGACGGGACCCACGCCGTCTGCTTCTAGGTCGAGACCCACAACCACCCCTCGGCGATCGAGCCGTACGGCGGATCGAACACCGGCCTCGGCGGCGTGATCCGCGACGTCCTCGGCTGCGGCCTCGGCGCGAAGCCGGTGGCCAGCACGGACGTCTTCTGCGTCGGCGCGCCCGACACGCCCGAGTCCGCCCTGCCGCCCGGCACCATCCCCCCCGCCCGGCTCCTCCGCGGCGTCGTCAGCGGCGTCCGCGACTACGGCAACCGGATGGGCATCCCGACCGTCAACGGAGCCGTCTGCGTCGACCCCCGCTACATCGGCAACCCGCTCGTGTTCTGCGGGACGGTGGGACTGATGCCCCGGACGGCGGTCGAGAAGGCCGCGCGCCCCGGCGACCTCGTCGTCGTCATCGGCGGCCGCACCGGCCGCGACGGCATCCACGGCGCCACCTTCTCCTCCGCGCAGCTCACCTCGGAATCGGAGACGGTCTCGAGCGGGGCCGTCCAGATCGGGAACGCCATCGTCGAGAAACGGGTCCTCGACGCCCTGCTGCAGGCCCGCGACCGGGGAATCTACACGGCGGTGACCGACTGCGGAGCGGGCGGGCTCTCCTCCGCCGTCGGCGAGATGGGCGAGACCCTCGGCGCCGAGGTCGACCTCGAGAAAGTCCCCCTCAAGTACGAGGGCCTCTCCTACTGCGAGATCTGGATCAGCGAGGCCCAGGAGCGCATGGTCCTGTCCGTCCCGCCGGCCCGCCTCGACGACCTGGCGGCGATCTGCGACGCCGAGGACGTCGAGCTCACCGTCATCGGCGTCTTCGGCACCCCCGACCGGACGCTCCGCCTCCGCTACGCGGGGACCCCCGTCGGCGAGCTGGACATGGCCTTCCTCCACGACGGCGTCCCCAAGCTCGTGCGGAAGGCCGCGTGGACGGCGCCGCGGCACCCCGACCCCGCGATCCCCCCGCCGACGCCGGACGCCGGCCCCGTCCTGCGGAGGCTCCTCGGCGCCTGGAACGTCGCGAGCAAGGCCTGGATCATCCGCCAGTACGACCACGAGGTCCAGGGCGGCAGTGTGATCAAGCCCCTCGTCGGAGCGCAGGCGGACGGCCCGGGCGACGGCGCCGTCGTCTCCCCCGTCCTCGGCCACCCCTCCGCCATCGCCATCGCCTGCGGCATCAACACGCGGTACGGGGACATCGACCCGTACGCGATGGCGGCCGCCGCCATCGACGAGGCGGTCCGGAACGCCGTCTGCGTCGGCGCCGACCCGGACCACCTCGCGATCCTCGACAACTTCGCCTGGGGCAACCCCGGCCATCCGGAGATCCTCGGCGCCCTCGTCCGCGCGTCCCGGGCCTGCCTCGACGTGGCGGTGGCGTACGGGACCCCCTTCGTCTCCGGCAAGGACAGCCTCTACAACGAGTTCGCGGCAGGCGGGAAACGCGTCAACATCCCCCACACGCTCCTCGTCTCCGCGATCGGCCGGGTCCGGGATGTCCGCCGGGCGATGACGATGGACTTCAAGGCGCCCGGCCACGCGGTCTATCTCGTCGGGCTCACGAAGCCGGAGCTGGGGGGATCCGAGTATTTCGCGCTGCACGAGGCGATCGGAAACCGCGTCCCGCGGCTCGACCCCGTCTCGGGCCGGAAGACGGCCGGCCTCCTCGCGGCGGCGATCGCGGGCGGGCTCGTGCGGGCCGCGCACGACTGCTCGGAGGGCGGGCTCGCGGTGGCCCTGGCCGAGATGGCCTTCGCCGGAGCGGTGGGCGCGACGATCCGTCTCGCCGAGGTCCCCGTCTCCCCCGACGTGACGCGCGACGACGAGATCCTCTTCGCCGAGTCCCTCGCCCGCTACCTGATCGAGGTCCCGGCGGAAAAACAGGCGCCCCTCGAGTCGCTCCTCGGAACGCACGTCCCGTGGGCCCGGAGCGGCGAGACCACGGCGACGGCGCGCCTGGAGATCGCGGGACGGGACGGGGCGGCCGTCGTGAACGAGCCCCTGGCGTCGCTCAAGGAGGCGTGGCTGAAGCCGCTGGCGTGGTGACGTGCGCCCGCCCGGCCTCCGGACCTCCCCGTCCCGAAACAGGAAAGCGGAAATCCAGGAACAGCCCCTCACCATGCCTGTCCGCGTGCTACTGGTACGAACCGCCGGCACGAACTGCGACCTCGAGTCGGCTCAGGCCTTCGCGATGGCCGGGGCGGAACCGGCGTTCGTCCACATCAACCGCCTGATGCGGGAGCCCGATCTCCTCCGCACTGCCCACGTCTGCATGATCCCCGGGGGATTCACCTACGGCGACGACCTCGCCGCCGGCCGGGTCCTCGCCCACGAGATCCGCGTGCGGCTCCTCGGCCCGTTCCGCGACTTCATCCGCGGCGGCCGGCTCGTCCTCGGCGTCTGCAACGGCTTCCAGGTCCTCCTCAAGGCCGGCCTGCTCCCCGATCCGTTCTCCGACGAACCGCTGGCCACGCTCGGCTGGAACGACTCCAACCGGTTCGAGGCGCGATGGGTCCGCATGCGGATCGATTCCGCCCGTTCGGCCTTCCTCCGCGAAACGGGAACGATCGTCCAGCTCCCGGTGGCCCACGGGGAGGGAAAGTTCATCCCGAGGGACGGGTCCGTGCTCCAGTCCCTGCGGGACCAGGGCCAGATCGTCCTGCGCTACTGCGGCCCGCAGGGCGAAACGGTCGGATATCCCGACAACCCCAACGGCTCGACCGACGCCATCGCCGGGATCTGCGACCCGAGCGGACACGTGCTCGGGCTGATGCCCCACCCCGAACGGTTCGTCGTCCCCACACATCACCCCGCGTGGACGCGCCTCGACGCGCCGCCCGCGCCGGACGGCCTCTCCTTCTTCACGAACGCCGTTGCCTACGCAAAGGAAAAGTTCCCGTAGCGGCCCGATCCGTTGCGGTGGGGGGCGCGTCTCCGGCAGCGCCCCCCCGATCGTTCACCTCGCCTCCCCGCTCCCGCCGGCGCACCCGGCCTTCCCGCCCCCGCTTCGGTATGCCCCTCCCGAAAAAACCATATTATATGTAAGCAATTCGATTGACACGCGGCCGGCGGATGCTATGCTAGACATGTGATGCCACATCGAGCAGCGAATCGGAAGCGCGCCGCATGACGGATGCATCGAAACCCGGCGCCCTCCAGTTCCGGGACCGGATCGCCGAGCTTCAGTGGGACCGGGATCCGACCGCGGTCTCCCTGGACCAGGCGCTCCGAGAAGCGGCCCGGCACGAGGCGTTCCGCCCGGGCATGGCCCTGCTCGTCATCGTCCGCATGGACAGCTTCAATCCCAACCGGGAACAGATCGCTGCCATCGCCCGGACACTTTCGACGTACGGCCGTCATTTCGACCGCCACATCGCATTCGTCGTCGACTCCGAGTTCCACTACGGGGCCGTCCGCACTGTCGCCGAGTGCGCGGAGCCGCTGGGACTCACCCTGATGCCCTTCCGGGAGCGCGGGCCGGCGGAGCAATGGCTCCTGGCCCAGCTCTCCGACTCCCAGATCCTCCCCATCACCCCCCAGCTGCCGCCCCCGCCCCGGCCGAACTGAGCCTGGCGGCCCCGTCCCGGACCTCCTCGGGTTTCCGTGTTGCGTCCCCTCGCCCTTGACGTTCGTCCCCCCTGCCGCTAGCGTACCGCCATGCCCCCACCCCTCATCGCCCTCGTCGGCCCGACGGCCAGTGGCAAGCACGCCGTGGCGGTGCACGCCGCGCTCGCGCTCGGCGCCGAGATCGTCAACATGGACTCGATGAAGGTCTACCGGGGGATGGAGATCGGCTCGGCGATGCCGTCCGACCCGGAGCTCGCGCAGGTCCCCCACCACCTCCTCCGGATCCTCGACCCCTGGGAATCCTACAGCGCGGCCCGGTTCGTGGAGGACGCCGGCCGCGTCATCGCGGAGATCCGCGCGCGCGGGAGGCGCCCGATGCTCGTCGGGGGAACGATCCTCTACCTGAAGACCTTTCTTCACGGCCTCTTCCGGGGCCCCTCGGCCGATCCCGGCCTGCGCGCGGCGCTGGAGGCGGAGGCGAAGGCGCACGGGCCGGGAGCGCTCCATGCGGAGCTGGCTCGCGTCGACCCGGAGACCGCGCAGCGTCTCCACCCCAATGACCTGCGCCGCGTCGTCCGCGCGCTGGAGGTCTTCCGCAAGAGCGGCGTCCCCATCTCGCGCCTCCAGGGCGGGAGCTTCAAGGCGCCGCCGCGGGAGCCGTGCGTCGTCGTCGCCCTGCGCCGCGACCGCGCCGAGCCCTATCGCCGCATCGAGACGCGGGTGGACGTCATGTTGAAGACAGGCCTGGTCGAGGAGGTCCGCCGTCTCCTCGCCCACCCGCAGGGCATGAGCCGGGAGGCACTCCAGGGACACGGCTACAAGGAGCTGGTGCCGTTCCTCGCAGGACGCGAGACGCTTGCGCAGGGCCGGGAGGCGACGATCCGGAACACCAAGGTCTACTCGCGCAAGCAGCTGACGTGGCTGCGGGGCTTCGGCGCCGCAGTCCGGTGGGTGGACATCGCGGAGGGGGAGACGGCCCAGGCCGTCGCGGAACGGGTGGTCACGGCGGTCCGGGCGGCCGACACGGCGCCGTCCCCCTGAAGACCCGTGAACGGGCGCCCCGGAATAGCCGGGATATCCCCCGGATCAGAAGCGGCGGAAGCCCTTCGGACGGGGGATCTCCTTCGGATCCACGGGCTTCAGGTGGACCCGCGTCGACTCAAACTTGACGGGCGGAGGAATGACGTCGGACGGGAGCCCCGGCACGAACACCTCGCGCCCCCGGTCGAACCCCTCGGGGGGCCGGAGAACGGACGGGTCGACGGGCGTCGCCTCCGCGCGGCCTCTGGTGTATCCGCGGGGCTTCGACTCCCCCATGGGCGCCGCGCCGCGCGCCTTCCTCCGGAAGGCGCGCAGGCCCTTCGGGGGGATACCCTGGATCGGCCCCTTCGGCTTCGCGAAGCGCCCCCGCCGGAACCCCTTCGGCCGGCCCTCTTCCTGCTGCTCGGCGTTCGCCGCGGCCGCCGCCTTCGCCGCGAGCTGGGCGGCCTTCTCGGCCTCCTTTTTGCGGCGGAACATCGTAAAGGAGTCGTCGGTCGGCATGGATAGCGCCTCCCACCACGGCACCGGAAGAGACACGGGAACGGGATCCGTCCCCCTAGGAGAGCATGCGGGCCAGGATCTCCATCACCGCCTTCGCGTTCGCCTTCCCGCGGGAGGCCTTCATCACGTGCCCCATCAGGAACTGGAGGGCCGCCTTCTTGCCCGCCCGGTAGTCGGCGACCGGGCCGGGATGGGCATCGAGGGCGGCCCGGCAGAGCGCCTCGATCTCGCCCGCGTCGGTCACGGCGCCTAACCCCTGTCTCTTTAATATACTGCCAGGCGATTCCTTGCCACCGCTATCGATAATCAGGGGCAGGATCAATTTAGCCGCGGATCCCGTACAAGCCCCAGAGCTCGTCAAGTCAATAAGTTCGCTCAAATGGCTGGACGAAATCAGTTGCGTGACAGGGATTCGCCGGATCTTCGACTCCTTTGCAATATCCCCCATGATCCAATTGCCGACTATCTTTGGCTGCGGCTGGAGCTTCACGGTGGACTCGAAATAATCCGCCGTTTCGCGCGTCTGGGTTAACACCTCGGCGTCGTATGCTGACAGTCCATACTCCATCAGGAATCTTTCCTTCCTGTCGCGCGGCAGCTCGGGCACCGTCGCCCGCACCTCCGCCAGCCACGCCGGCGTCACGACGACCGGCACGAGGTCCGGCTCGGGGAAGTACCGGTAGTCGTGCGCCTCCTCCTTCGAGCGCATCGGCCGCGTCTCCTCCCGCGCCGGGTCCCAGAGCCGGGTCTCCTGGACGACCCGCCCGCCGGCCTGCAGGGCCCCGATCTGCCGCCGCGCCTCGCAGTCGAGCGCCTTGGCGACGAACCGGAAGGAGTTGAGGTTCTTGATCTCGACCTTCACGCCCAGCCGCGTCTCCCCCGCCGGGCGCACGGAGACGTTCGCGTCGCATCGGAGGGTCCCCTTCTCCATGTCGCAGTCGGAGACGCCGGCGTACTGGAGGATCTGCTTGAGCGCCGTCAGGTACCCGTGCGCCTCCTCCGCCGACCGGATGTCGGGCTCGCTGACGATCTCGAGCAGCGGGATGCCGGTCCGGTTGAGGTCGACGAGGCTCCCCTCGGCGGCGGAGACGAGCCCGCCGTCGGCGCCCGCGGCGTCGGCGTGGAGGAGCTTGCCCGCGTCCTCCTCCAGGTGGACGCGGTGGACGCGGACCGACGCGGTGCGGCCGTCGCGGTCGAACGCCACGCGGCCGCCCCGCGAGAACGGCAGGTCGTACTGCGAGATCTGGTAGTTCTTGGGCAGGTCCGGGTAGTAGTAGTTCTTCCGGTCGAACTTCGTGAAGGGGGCCACGTCCGCGCCGAGGGCGAGGGCGGCCCGCAGCGCCAGGCCGAACGCCTCCCGGTTGAGGACGGGCAGGACGCCGGGCAGGCCGAGGCAGACCGGGCAGACGTGCGAGTTGGGCGGCGCGCCGAATTCGGTCGGGCAGCCGCAGAAGAGCTTCGTCCGCGTCTTGAGCTGGACGTGGACCTCGAGGCCGACGACCATCTCGTACGTCGCGTCCGTCGTGGCGGTGCTCATGCGGGGGATCCCGATTCGCGCCTCATTATAGCGGGAGCGCCCCGTCACGACAACCCGTGCGGCGCGGGGAGACGCCGGCCAGCGCAGGAGACCGGAGCCCATCGGGCCGGGCCTCACCCGCCCCCGGTGTCTCGGTGGACAGACCCGTCGCACGGCGGCGAGGATTAAGCCTCACTTCCCCCGCCCGCCCGACTCCTCCCGCTCCAGATCCTTCAGGCGCTGCCTGACCTTCGCCTCGATGTCGGGGGGAAGGCGCAGGCGATCGATGTCCTGGAGGGCGTGCAACGCGAGGGACCGGCGAAGGTCCGCGCAGGCCTCCGGCACGCGGCCGAGGCGGTCCAGGACCTGGCCCCGGAGGAAGCGGTACCAGGCATTCGTCGGGTATCGCTCGACCGCCTCGTCGTAGGCGGCCAGGGCCGACGAGACGGCGCCACGCAGATGCCGTTCCTGCCGGTCCCGGCGCCCCGCGTCCGATTCCTTCTCGAGCCGGGCGGCCAGGAAGTCGGCCCGCATCCTCCAGAGCTCCCCTTTCTGGGCGCGGAGGCCGGCGGACTCGGGCGCCAGCGCGATGGCGTCGTCGATGGCCTTTCGGGCCACCTCAAACTCGACTTCCGAAGCCATCCCTCCCTCCCGCTCGAGGGTCGGGTAGACGGCCGCGGAATACAAGGCGAGGTTGCGGAAGAGGGTGGCATTCCACGGGTTGGCCGCCTGGGCATCCATCAAGAGCCCGGTCGCGGCACGGAAGCGGTCTCGCACCTGCTGCGCCGCGGCGCCCCGTGCGGCCTCGTCGGCGGCATCGCGCCACGCGATCGAGGCCCGCCGCGCGAGGTCGAACTCGGACCGGGCCTGGTCGCCGAGCTCCTCGGCGTGCCTCGCCTGCGGCACGAGGAACCCGGCGAAGACGAGCGCGGCAACGACGAACGGCAGGATCGCGAAGACGCGCCCGACGGGGCCGAGGAGGACATCCACGGCCGGCCTCGGCGGGTCCGGTTCCGTCGCGCAGGCCCAGGCGGCCAGGAGCAGGAGCGAGGACTGCGTCATGGCCGGAACGGCCCAGTCGATGTCGATGGCCGCGTGCAGAAGGAACCCGGTCACCCCGGCGGCGAGGGCGGGCGCCGCGACGGCGGGGTCCAACGGCCTCCCCGCCACCCAGCCCGCCAGGAGACCGCACGCAACGACGGTGACGGCCAGCACCAGGGACGCCCCCTCCACCTGGATCCCGGAGGACAGGACGATGGCGACGCCGGCCCCCAGGACGAATCCCGCGGAGACCGCGGCGCGCGATCCCCGCGTCGCGCCTCCGCCACCGTCTCCGGACGTCGCCGCCCGCGGCG
>CAYUME010000083.1:10200-11578 GCA_964445475.1 uncultured Planctomycetia bacterium | reverse complement strand
GATAGGCGTGCATCCAGAGCGTCTTGCCGGTCGCCGCGTCGAGGCAGAGGACGCGCTCCCGGCCGGCCGTAGCGTTGCGCGCGTTCCAGGCGACCGAAACGTCCGCACCGGGATCCGCCGGCTCGAGGTCCAGGACGACGACACGCCCGGCGGAGACCGCCGGGCCCGAGAATCCGGGGCCGACGGGGGCGCGCCAGCGCGACGGGAGGCCGTCGTCCGGGAATCGCTCGAGGATCCCGTTCTCGCGCCAGACGCCGTCGCGGGCAGGCCCGCGCCACTGCGGCCAGTCGTCGGCGACGGAGTGGGGGAGTACGGCGAGCCCGAGGAATACGGTCAGGGCGCCGGCGGGTCGTCGAGTCATGGGGGCTCCAGGGCGGCGACGGCCTTCCGGGGACAGGGCCATTCGGGAGTCCGGTGGATACAGGATTCGGCCGTGTCCGTCAAGGTGCATGTCCCCTGCGGGACGGGGAGGCCCGGAAGAAACCTGTCGGTGTTAATGCGGGTGAGTTCCGCCGCAATATAATGGAGGCAGGGTCTCATGAAACAGGAGCGCTCCATGATGCGCAGCCGGCCCGTCGCGACAGCCGTATTCCTGGCTGTCTTGTCGGGAGTCCAGATATCCAATGCGGCGGAGCCGGTGGACGCGGATCTCATCCCCGAGGCGCGCGCCGTCCTGGCGTATCTCGAGTCGATCTACGGCAGAAAAACCCTCGCCGGGCAGAACAAATTCGAGCACGTCGAGAAGGCCTTCCAGGCGTCCGGGAAGTATCCGGCCCTCGCCAGCGTCGATCTCAGCGGCTGGTCGAAGACGCGGTGGGACGATGTCTACAAGCGGAACCTGCAGAACGCGATCGACCGGGCGAAGGCCTGGTGGCAGGAGAAAGGCGGGATCGTCTCCCTGGAGTGGCATTGGGCGAACCCGATGCAGGCGGGCGGCGACTTCAAGCACACCCAGCCGAAAGGGGCGGAGCGGCCCGACGTCGGGAAGATGGTCACCCCCGGCACGCCCGAACACGCGGCGGCGATGGAGGAGATGAGGCGGCACGCCGACTACCTGCAGCCGCTGCTCGACGCCCGGGTTCCCGTCCTCTGGCGCCCCCTCCACGAGATCGAGGGCGGCTGGTTCTGGTGGACGGACGAGAAGGCGCCGGAGAACACGGCGAAGCTCTGGCGGATGATGTTCGATTACTTCGTGAAGGAGCGGAAGCTGCACCACCTGATCTGGGTCTACAGCTCGGCCCTCAAGGCGGGCGACAAGGGGAAGGATGTGGTCGCCGTCGACTACCGGAAGCGGTTCTACCCCGGCGACGCGTACGTCGACGTCGCCGGGATCGACATATACATTAACAGCTGGATCGGGTGGGGGGATTACCGGAAG
>CAYUME010000083.1:0-10190 GCA_964445475.1 uncultured Planctomycetia bacterium | reverse complement strand
TGGGTGCCGGGCTGTTGACCGGAAAATACAAGGGCATGACCGACCCGGCGCCGGGCACCCGGCATTTCTTCCGCACCCAGGTCGACGGGCCGCGCTTCTGGAACGATCAGGGTTTTCGCATCGCTGAGATCCTGGAGCAGGTGGCGCCGAACAAGATGCACGCCCTCTGCGAGTGCCAGGGGATCCCCGACCCGGAGATCCTGGCAAAGGACGGACCGAAATGGCTCTACGTCCTGCCGTGGTATGTCGGGGACAAGCCGGACTGGAACCCGCCAGAGTGGGTGAAGCAGGTCTACCCGCACGACGCGCTGATCACGCTGGACGAACTGCCGGACCTGAAGCGCGCGACGCGGTGACGGATCCTTGTGCAATCGGGAGGGCCGCATGCCAGCCGCACGCGTGAGCACGACCGCCGGTCTCGCCTTCCTCCTGGGCGCGGCCGCGAGCCTTCCCGGCCGGGCCGAGGAGCCCGCCCTGTTCGCCTATCCCGAGAGCGCGAGTTCGGTGACGGTGCTGCGTCGGGGCGAGCCGTACCTGGACCTCCAGCTCGTCGGCTGGGGGGCGAAGTGGGCGTGGATGGGGTTCGACGGGGCCGTGCGGGCGCAGGGCGACGAGGCCGTCCTGGAGGGCGTGGGCCGGCATGCCGGGGCGGAGGTGAGGACGACCCTGCGCGTCCGGAAGACCGGGGCGCGGCAGCTCACGGTGGACGCCGGGCTGACCGCCACGAAGGACGTGGAGCTCACGTGCGTCGTCGCCGCCGTGGAGACCGGGCCGCGGTTCGGGAAGGGGAAGGTCGTCGCCACCGGCGCGGACGGGGCGGCGAGGGAGGTCGCGATCCCGCTGGCGAAGAAGGGGCTCGGGGAAGGGATCCGGAAGGCCGCGTGGGTGGATGGCGAGGGGCGGCAGACGACGATCGCGCTCGACCCGCCGCGGGACATCCCCTCCGACGGCGCGGCCCGGATCGTGCTCGCCGCCGGAACGCTCAAGGCGGGCACGCCGTCGAAGACCGCGATCGCGATCGACTTCGCCGAGGACCTGGCCTGGACCGCCTCGGCCGACCGCCTCCCCGCGGAGCCGGGGTCCGAGGCCTGGTTCCCCTTCACGCCGGACGCGGACACCGCGAAGCCCTCCGAGCTCGGGATGGAGGACTGGCTCGAGGCGCCGGCGGGGAAGCACGGCCGCATCCTGCGCAAGGACGACGCGCTGATCTACAACGGGAAGCCGCTCAAGCTCTGGGGGCTCAACCTCTGCTACGCGACCTGCGCGCCCGAGAAGGACCTGTCCGACAGGCGTGCCGCCTTCTACGCCCGCCACGGCGTGAACGCCGTGCGCCTGCACAAGTGGGCCGACGGCCCCGGCTGGGCGGGGATCCAGTCGGCGGAGAGCGCCGTCGCGTTCGACCCGGCCGCCCTCGACCGGATGGACTACCAGGTGGCGGCGCTCAGGAAGCGGGGGATCTACGTGAAGCTCTCTGCCCATTTCGGGGCGCTGAAGCTGGGGGCCGCCGACAAGGCGCTCGTCCCGTACCTCGAGGAATTCGGGCAGGCGAAGGGCAAGGAGGCGCGCGTCGTCACCCCGCACAGCGCCATCCACTACGCCCCGGAGCTGCAGGACGTCCAGATCCGCCAGACGGTCAACCTGCTCCGGCACAAGAATCCCCACACCGGCCTGACCTATGCCGAGGACCCCGCGGTTGCCTTCGTCGAGATCATCAACGAGCAGAGCATCCTGTTCTACACGTCGATGGCGCCGCTCAAGGCGAGCGCGACGATCCGGAAGCAGACGGGGAAGCGTTTCTGCGACTGGCTCCGTGCGAAGTACGGGTTCGCGGAGAAGCTGGCCGAGGCCTGGGGCGCCGGCGCGATGGACTGCTTCCGGAACGAGGGATTCAAGGAGCCGGAAAGGCTCGAGATGGACACGATCCTGCCGATCGGGAACCCGTGGTACTGGGACCCCGCCCAGTTGAACGGGTCCCAGGCCGCGAAGAAGCGGAGGCTGCTCGACACGGTGAAGTTCCTCTACGAGTTGCAGAACGCCTTCTACGACCGGTACGTGAAGGCCGTGCGCGAGGCGGGCTACGCCGGGGAGATCGTCGCCTCCAACTGGCAGGCGGGGCGCGCCGTGAGCCACTACTATAACCTGCACTCGGACTGGCGCGTGGGAACGATCGACCGGCACAACTATTTCGGGGGCGGGGACCGGCGCCGGATCGAGAACGCGACGCTGATGACCGTCCCGGGCTCGGGGCTCCTCAGCTCCGGTATGCAGCAGGCGTCGGACCGCCCCTTCATGCTCTCCGAGTGGATCCACGTCACGCCGAACGAGTGGGGGGTGGAGGGGCCGGCCGTCCTCGGCGCCTACGGCATGGGGCTCCAGGGGTGGGACGTCTCCTTCATGTTCCAGAACCGGGACAGCGGGACGTTCAGCGAGAAGATCGGGCGCGACCAGTGGGACGTGACGGCGCCGCAGGTGATGGGCGTCTTCCCGGCCGTGGCCCGGCAGGTCCTGCGCGGCGACGTGCGGGAGTCGGAGATCCGCGCGGTGCGGCGGGTCCACGTCCCGTCCCTGGACGCGGGGACGGTCGGCTTCGAGGACACGGTCGCGCAGGACTACGACGTGAAGTCGTTCACGAGCGACAAGGTCCCGGCACGGGCGCTGGCGGCGGCGCGGTGCGTGGTGGAGTTCACGGGCGCTCCCGCGGAGACGCCGGCCTTCGACCTGGCGCCGTATGCGAAGGACGGCTGGGTCGCGTCGAGCACGGGGCAGCTCCGGTGGAAGGAGGGGCGGTCGCGCCTGGACGGCTTCTTCACGATGGACACGCCGGGGACGAAGGCGGTGGTCGGGTTCGCATCGGGGCAGTCGTGCGACCTGGGGACGGTGACCATCGCGCCGGCGAGCCGGTACGCCGCGGTCTACGTCACGGCGAAGGAGAAGGAACGGACGATCGAGACGTCGAAGCGCCTGCTCGTCGTGGCGATCGCGCGGGCGCGGAACACGGGGATGAAGGTGCTGTCCGACGAGCGGATCCTCGATCCGGGGAAGCCGCCGGTGGTGCTGGAGCCGGTGAAGGCTCGGATCGCGATCCGGAAGGCGGGGGCGCCAACGGTGATCCTCCTCGATGCGAACGGAAGAAGGACGGACCGGACGCTGCCCGTGACGGACGGGGCGTTCGAGATCGACGGGGCGCGGGACCGGACGTGCTACTACCTGGTGACGTATCCGGACTAGCTGTTGCGACGTGAGCGGGGTAACGCCGGCATCCTGCCGGCACCCCGGGGAGCCGCCTGGAAGGCGGCGCTACCGCATCCGGGCTGGCGCCCGTGAGATCCGTGCGGCGATGAGTCGCGATTCCCGGAGAACGTCTATGACAGGCATGATGACACGTGGCTTGATCATGCTCGGGGCGGGCGTCTTGGCCTCGTCTGCCGGCGCGCCGGCCGCCGGGGCCCCGGCGACGGTCAAGGCCGGCGGAGACTCGGGGTGCCCGGCCGTGACGTCGATCCGGTATTTCCCACGCGACGGGCAAGCGAAGCGGATGCAGCGCGGGCGTTTCAGCGGGTCCAACGGCGGGCCGACGACGGACTTCGAGACGATCGCGGAACTGAAGGAGGCGCCACCCGACGGCCAGTGGTCGGAGATCCGCCTCGCAAAGCCCGTCCGGTGCCGGTTCGTCAAGTACGAGGCCCCCCTCAACGGCTGGGGAAACGTCGCGGAGATCGAGTTCTGGAGCGGCGACCGGAAGATCGCCGGCGCCCCGTTCGGCACCACGGGCTCGCGGGACAATTCGGGCAACGACTTCTCCAAGGCGTTCGACGGGGACGTCGCGACCTTCTTCGACGGCGTCGGGCCCCACGACCAGTACGCCGGGATCGACCTCGGTCCGGAGAGCCAGGCCGCGGCGCCCGTCTTCGATCCAAGGCCCGGGAGCTACGGCGAGGCGCAGGCCGTGACGATCACGTGCGCCACGCCCGGCGCGACGATCCGGGTCAGCCGTCACGGCGGGCGGCCGGCGCGCGACCAGGGTGAGGTGTACAAGGGACCGGTCCGGCTCGAGGCGGGCGAGGTCCTCGTGGCGGTCGCGTACACCGACGCGCTGGCCGCCAGCCCTCTGACGGTCGGCGCCTACCGCTTCGGCGGCCCGCCTTCAGCCGGGCGACCGGTCCGCACCTTCCACATCGGCAACAGCCTGACCGACACGGTGGACGGCTGGCTCAAGCCGGTGTCGGAGAGCGCGGGGAAGGCGCTGGACTTCCACCGCTTCACGATCCCCGGGGCGCCCACCGACTGGCTCTGGAATCATCCCGGCAGCGGGTTCGGGGACAGCCGATACCTCGAGGCCTTCTTCGCGCTAGCGCCCGTCGACCACCTGATCACTCAGCCGTTTGCCGGACACAACCGTGCCATAGACAACGAGGCGGATTTCAGCGGTCGTTTCTTCGACGCCTGCCGGAAGCACAGCCCCGACGTCCAGTCGTGGCTCTACATCCAGTGGCCGGGGCCGGACTTCAAGGACGCGTGGTCGCAGGGGAAGGGGGCCGTCGCATCGCTCAACCTCAAGCCCGCGACGACCTGGCAGGAAGGCGTCGCCAACCACGCCGCCTACACGGAGGCGGTCCGAAAGCTGATGGACGAAACGCACGAGGGGAAGCCCGTCCGGATCATCCCCGGCGGCAGCGCCCTGGCCCTGCTGAAGACCGAGATCGACGCAGGCCGGGTTCCCGGCATGACGGACTTCTTCCAGGAGACCTTCTCCGACGGGATCCACATGACGCCCAGGGGGCGGTACCTCGTCTCGCTTGTCCACTACGCGTGCCTCTTCCGGGAGAGCCCGGAGGGGAAGACGTCCGCGCTCACCACCGGCCTTACACCGGAACAGAACGCAATCGTCCAGAAGCTGGCGTGGCAGGCGGCGAAGGGATGTCCATGGTCCGGCCTGGACAGCATAAGGTAAAGGATCAGGTCATGATCGTTCATCTGAAGACAGTGCGGGGCCTGGGTGTCGCCTCGCTGCTGGCGTCCTTGGGAGTTGCCGGTGCGGGCGAGGCGTCGTCACCCAAGGCCACCGTGGGCGCATACTACTTCGACGGCTGGGCCGGGAAGAACGCCCAGGCCGGCAAGGCGGAGTGGGCGAAGGACGCCCCGACGCACCTGACGAAGCGCCTGCTCGACGAGTTCCCGGAGCGGCAGCCGCTCTGGGGCTGGCGCGACGACACGCCGGCGGTCATGGAGCGCCAGATCGACCTGGCCGCCGACCATGGCATCGCCTTCTTCGCCTTCTGCTGGTACTGGCACAAGACGGAAAAGGAGATCCGCGAGGATCCCAAGCACACCGGGCTCGAGCTGTTCCTGAAGGCGGAAAAAAACGTCCGGATGCACTTCTGCCTGCTCGTAGCAAATCACGCCGGTTTCGAGTTGCAGGGCACGGAGGCGTGGAAGCGGGCCGCCGACGTCTGGCTGCCGTACCTGGCGCATCCCCGGCACCTCCGCGTCGGGGGAAAGCCCCTGCTCATCCTCTTCGCCCCGGGCAACCGGGACAAAGCTGGCTTCGAGTACCTGCAGGAAGCCGCGAAGAAGGCGGGACTTCCGGGCGTGGCGGTCGCGGCCTGCGGGAGCGGGCCGTCCGACCTCTTCTCTCATACGACGCGGTACAACGTCGTCCCGGGCTGGGAGAAGGGACTCGAGAAGCATCCGTATTCGGAGCTCATGGACGCGCACCGGAAGGCGTGGGCGGGTACCCGCGAGCAGCCGCACATCCCCTGCATCACGGTTGGCTGGGATCGGCGGCCGTGGGAGGAGGGGCCGAACCCGACGTGCTGCTGGTATCACCCCGACCGGACGCCGGAGCAGTTCGGGGCGTGCGTCAAGGACGCCGTCGCGTGGATGGAGGCGCACCCCGAGCAGGCGACCGCGGAGAAGCTGATGCTGATCTACGCCTGGAACGAGTTCGGGGAGGGCGGATACCTGGCGCCGACGAAGGGGGATCCGGAGGGGAAATTTCTGAAGTCCGTGAAAGAAGCCCTTCAGCATGGCGTGAAATAATACGTCACCTTCGGCCGCGGAGGGATGCGATGACGAGACTGCTTCGTGTGACCGGGCTGGCCGTGGCGCTCCTGGTTGCCGCCGTGTCGGTCGCGCGCGCGGAGGCCGCTGCGAGGGATCCTGTCCCCGCGACGAGCCGGCTCGGGATGAACCTGAGCGGGCCGGCGGACTGGAACACGGAGTATCCCTTCGTGGACGTCTTCCGCCTGGCCCGGACGTGGATCAGCCAGAAGAAGGGGACGGGGTGGGGGAAGGGGCCGGCGCTCGAGCTCGACGCCCAGGGGTGGATCAAGCGCCTGGAGCCGGACTGCTGGGCCGAGACCCCGCTCTGCACCGGGGGCCACGCGCCGAAGGGCGAGTACGTCTGCCTGTACGACGGCGAGGGGAAGATCGGGTTCAACCAGATCAAGCGCCTTGTTGACGAGAAGCCGGGCCGGATCGTCTTCGAGACCGAGGGGAACGGCTTCTTCCTGAAGGTGGCGGAGACCAACCCGGAGAAGCCGGTCCGGAACATCCGCGTCCTCCTGCCGGGATTCGAGACGACGTGCCAGTCGCAGCCCTTCCACCCCGTGTTCTTCAAGCGGTGGGCGGGCTTCAACACGTTCCGGTTCATGGACTGGATGGAAACGAACGGCTCGACGGTCGCCGCCTGGGGGGACCGCCCGACGCCGGAGCGGTACACGTGGACGGAGCGGGGCATCCCGCTCGAGGTGATGATCGATCTCTGCAACCGGCTCAAGGTCAACCCGTGGTTCTGCATGCCGCACCTGGCCACGGACGACTTCGTGAGGACGTTCGCGGAGATGACGAAGGCGAAGCTCGACCCCTCGCTCAGGGTCCACGTCGAATACTCGAACGAGGTCTGGAACGGGATGTTCGAGCAGGCGCGATACGCGCAGAAGAAGGCCGTGGAGCTGGGGATCGGCCCGAAGGAGCGGCCGTGGGAGGGCGGGTGCCAGTATTACG
This sequence comes from uncultured Planctomycetia bacterium, assembly GCA_964445475.1. Taxonomy (GTDB): domain Bacteria; phylum Planctomycetota; class MHYJ01; order CAYUME01; family CAYUME01; genus CAYUME01. Next base: position 3,185 of record CAYUME010000083.1, on the reverse strand, counting down.
CGCAGCGGTCGCTCGAGGTCTTCGCGATCTGGGATCAGGTCTTCGGCGGCACGGACCGGCTGGTCCGCGTGCTCGCGTGGCAGGCGGCCTCGGGGTCGTACTGGACGGACGGGATGCTTCTCGCGAAAGGCGAGACGGCGAAGCGCGCGGACGCGCTGGCGATCGCGCCGTATGTCACGATGTGCATCCCCGCGAAATCCGACAAGGCCGGCGCGCTGACCGCGGAGCGGGTGGCGGGATGGACGGTCGATCAGCTGATGGACCATGTCGAGCAGAAGGCGCTACCGGAATGTCTGAAATGGATCGCGGACCAGAGGAAGGTGGTGGAGAAGCACGGGCTGAAGCTGATGGCCTACGAGGGGGGGCAGCACCTGGTGGGCGTGGGGGGCGGCGAGAACAACGAGGTCTTGACGAAGCTCTTCCAGGCGGCCAACCGGCACCCGCGGATGGGGGCGGTCTACACCCGGTACCTCGACGGCTGGAAGGCTGCCGGGGGCGATCTCTTCTGCCTCTTCTCGTCGGTCGGCCGGTGGAGCAAGTGGGGGAGCTGGGGGCTGGCGGAGCACTACGCGGAGACGGAGGCGGACCAGCCGAAGCTGGCGGCGGTCACGGCGTGGAACCGGGCCAACCCGCGTTGATTCCGCGCGGCGGGCCCCCCGGGCCGGCGCCTCCACGGGCGCGCCGATCCTTGCGGAATGCTGGCATGACGGGTCTCCGGGCGGCATCCTGAAGATGGCGAGGAATCCTCCATCCCCTTGTGCGGAGCACACCATGGAGACCGACAGGCATCGACGCGACCTCCTGCGGCAGGCCGGCACCGGCCTTGCCGGGATCGTGATCCTGGGGACCCGCTCCGCCCGGTCCTACGCCGCCAACGACGCGGTGAACATGGCGATCGTCGGCGTCGGCGGGCAGGGGGGCGTCAACCGGGGCGAGCTGAAGGGGCTCTCCTCCATCGTCGCCCTCTGCGACGCCGACACGGCGCGCCTGGAGGCATCGAAAAAGGACCACCCCGGCGCGCGGGTGTGGACCGACTACCGGAAGATGCTCCAGGAGCAGAAGGAGATCGATGCGGCGATGGTCTCGACGCCCGATCACCTCCACGCCCCGTGCGCGATGATGGCCATCAAGCTCGGGAAGGCGGTCGACGTCGAAAAGCCGATGACGCACAACATCCACGAGGCCCGGGCGCTCGCCGAGGCGGCTGTCAGGCACAAGGTCGCCACGATGATGGACAACGAGGGGCATGCCTCGGACGACGTCCGCCGGAGCGCGGAGTGGCTTTTATCTGGCGCGATCGGGCCGGTCCGCGAGGCGCATATCTGGACGGACCGGCCCATCTGGCCCCAGGGGATCGCGCAGCGACCGCCGTCCAAGCCGGTGCCGCCGAGCCTCGAATGGGACCTCTGGATCGGTCCGGCGCCCTATCGGGACTACCACGACAACTTGCACCCCTTCTCGTGGCGTGGCTGGTGGGACTTCGGGACCGGGGCCCTGGGCGACATGGGCTGCCACTGGTGGGACGCGGCCTTCTGGGGGCTCCGGCTCGGCGAGGCGAAGACCTGCACCCTGGAGGCCGAGCAGCAGGGGATGTCGGTCGAGACGGCCCCCAACTGGTCCGTCGTCACGTACCAGTTCCCCGCGCGCGGGGACCTGCCTCCGGTGAAGATCACCTGGTGGGACGGGAAGCGGCCGCAGGGGCCGAACCTGCCGCCGAAGCCCGCGGCGATGGGAGAGGGCGGGAAGCTCGGGAGCAACGGGGCCATCTACGTCGGCGAGAAGGCGACGATCGTCAACAACCACCACAGCTCGAAGGTCTATCCGGAGTCGAAGGCGAAGGACCTGTCCTACCCGAAGCCCTTCTCCCTCATCCCCCGGTCTCCCGGCCACAAGCAGGAGTGGATCGCGGCGATCAAGGGCGGTCCCCCGGGCGGTACGCATTTCCCGGCCTATGGCAGCCGGCTGTGCGAGGTGGTCCTGCTCGGCAACCTGGCCGTTCGGGCGGGGAAACGGTTCGAGTGGGACTTCACGGCCGGCCAGCCGAAGGGGTGCCCCGAGGCGGCCGCCTATGTCCGGCGGGACTACCGGAAGGGGTGGGAGCTGTAGACATGAAAACGGACGGCGCGGCGGATGGTTGCCGCGCCGTCCGTTCCGAGATAAGTCCTCTTCCGGGAAGACCGGGGCTCAGCCCGGGGATCCGGCCGTCATTTCGCGAGCGCCGTCGCGTACTCGGCGAATTCCGTCCCTTCGTATTTGCTGGCCAGCTTGTTCAGCAGCGACGGGGCCTGCTCGTCGGCGCCGGCCTTGGCCTTGCTTCCGAACGCCATGGACGCCACTTTCGTGAAGAGGCTTTGCGAGGCGAGGTTGTCCTTCACCTGCGGCTTCATCTTCAGGGCCGCGACGGCGCTCTTGATCTTGGAGAGGTCGGGCGCCTTCGGGAAGCAGCGGACGTAGCTGTCGCCGACCTTGTAGGCCTCCCACAGCTTCTCGGCGGACGCGAGCGACTCGAACAGCGCCAGCTTCTGTTTCCGCAGGTCCTCAAGACGCGCGACGAGCTTCTCCTTGAATTCACCGGAAGGACCGCTGCCGGACAACCGGGTGAGCAGGGCCTGTGCGCCGGCCAGGTTTCCGAGCTTGATCAGCTTGGCGATCGGCTTGGCGTTGGAGGGGACGTCCAGACCTCCCAGCAGCCCCTGGTCGAACAGCGGGGTGATGTTCGTGCGGAGGTCCGCGAAGGGGATGGGCGGCTTGCCCTCGGTATTGTAGAAGAAGGCCCCCTTGTGCGCGTCCCCGCCCTTCCAGACGACCTTGCCCTCGGGGTCGAGAATCACGATGCCCGAATTGCTCCACAGGGAGTAGGAGGTGGTGCGGGCGTCCATGCCGCTGATCCCTTCCGTCCCCCAGAGCGCCTTGTCGATGGCGTCGAACTTGCCGGGCTTTTTGTAGATGCCGACGGTGATGAGGGCGAACGGCTTCTCCTCGGCGAACGCGCGGATCTCACGGGCCGCACGGGCCCAGCAGGGGCCGCTTCAGGTGTCGTTGTCGTCGTAGAAGACGAGGGCGGTGGGCTGACCCTTGAAGTCCTCGAGCGACACGGCGGCGTTTCTCGCCCACTCCGCGACGGGCAGATCCGGATAGGCGTCTTCGGCCGACGCTCGCGATGAGAGCGCCCCGAGAGCGAAGAG
>CAYUME010000082.1:7727-11631 GCA_964445475.1 uncultured Planctomycetia bacterium | reverse complement strand
GAAAGTTGCGGTTCAGGTCCACGCCGCGCGCGGTCGCCCGCCGGCCGCGAGCGGCGCCGTCCGGGTTGGCCTCGGGGACGATCGGGACCGTCCGGCCCTCCAGCAGCGCGGGGTGCCCCTGCAGGTGGCGCGCCAGCCGGCGGAGGAGCGGCGTCCCGGCCCGCTCGCTGCCGTGGATCGCGGCGAGAAAGAGGACGACCTCCTTCCCGTCGCCGAGCGCGAGACATTCGATCGGGCGCCATTCCACCGAGCGGCCGACGATCGTGGCCCGCATCGCCGGCCCGGGCGCGTCCGGCCCGCCGGGCGCGGGCGGCGGGACCCCGCACCCGGCCGCGGCGGCGAGCAGGAAGGGGACCGTCAGGCGTGGGGGGCCGCGGCGGCCGGCTTTCATGGCTCGGGGAATCGCTCCCGGTTTCACGGCGGCGACGAACGACCCGATCCGGTGGCTCTTCTTGGAGTCGGGAAGCGAGAGGGGGATCCGACCCCGGGCCTCCTGCTCCGTGACCGGCGTGAACTCGAGCCGCATGCGGGCCTCCGCAGGGGCGGTCTCCTTGAAGGAATCGACGGCCGGCCCCGCGGCTCACGTCGTGGCGCCCGGGCGGTCAGTCCAGCCGCGTCAGGGGATTCTCCCGCGCCGCGAGCGGGAACGTCACCGGCCCCTTCACGCGGTGCGACTCGAAGACGGCGACGATCATCTCCGTCGCCGTCCGCGCCGTCCCGGGGCCCGCCTCCGGCTCGCGGTCCTCCGCGATCGCCGCGATCAGGTCCTTCACGGCCGCGACGTTCCCCGCGTGCAGGCCGCCGTCCGGGAGCGGCTCCGGCGCGCCCACCCCGGCGGAGCTGACCGGGACCCACGCCGAGCCCGTCCGGCCGGGCGACCAGGACGGGTCGTCGAGGAAGCGGACGTCGGGGAGGAAGCCGACGTCGTGGATCTCCAGGACCCCCTTCGAGCCGAGGAGGCGGAGCCCGAAGCGGGAGACCTTCGCGCCCGCGCCGCGGACCGAGTCGAAGAAGCCCGTCGCGCCGCCGGCCAGGCGGTAGGTCGCGTGGATCTCGTCGCCCGCCAGCGGGCCGATCCCCTCGTTGCCGGGCTTGACGTCGCCCGGGCCGACGGGACGGCCGTCCTGGAGGACGGAGGCGACGCAGGACTGCGGCGCGCAGCCGAGGGCGTGCATCAGGTCGAGGGCGTGCGTGCCGAGCACCCAGAGGTCCTCGCCGCCGCCCCGCGCGTCCTCCTTGCCCCGGGCGCGGAGCTCGAGGACCCGCCCGAGCCGGCCGGAGCGGATCAGGTCGCGGATCCCCCCCAGCTTCGGGCTGTAGCGCGTCTGGTGGGCGATGGCGAGCCTCACGCCGCGCTTCGCGCACGCGGCGGCGATCGCGTCCGCCTCGGCGAGCGTCCGGCAGAAGGGCTTCTCGAGGTAGATGCCCTTGACGCCGCCCTCGGCCGCGGCGACGGCCATGTCGCGGTGCTGGTCGAGCCAGCGGGGGGCGACGCTGACGAGGTCGGGCTTGACGTCCTCGAGCAGGCGGCGGTAGTCGGCGAAGCCCTTCACGCCGCCGAGCCGCCTGACGGCGTCGGCGAGTCCCCGGGGGTCGGCGTCGGCGACGGCCTCGAGGCGGACGCCGGGGACGTCGAGCCAGACGCGGTCGAGGCCGTGGCCGTAGTTGCCGCGGCCGGTGTGGCCGATGACGGCGGCGCGCAGGAGGGGGGCGTCGGCGGGGCGGGCGCGGCGGGGGAGGACGGTCACCATCGCGGCGGCGCCTGCGGCGGCGGCGAAGCGGCGGCGGGGCAGGGGGCTCGGTTCCACGGGGGGCGCCCTCGATGGGTCTCCTCTATTAATAGCGCATTTATGCAAAACCGACAAACGCCAAAGACGCTCCCTGCGGGCGTCACCCGCGATCGTACGCGCTCAACAGGGCCGCCGCCGGCGCGTCCATGTAGACGGCGCAGTCGGGGTGCGTCTGCAGGATCGAGGCGGGGACCTGCGGGGTGACCGGGCCCTCGAGCGACCCCTTCAACGCCTGCGCCTTCCGCGCGTCCGGCACGGTGACGACCAGGGCGCGGCTCTTCAGGATCTGCCGGATGGACATGGACATCGCCCGCCGCGGCACGTCCTCGAGCGTCTTGAACCATCCCTCGCCGAACTGCTGCCGTCGGCAGGCGGCGTCGAGGTCGACGACGAGGTAGGGCGCCTCCGTCGCGAAGTCCGCGGGCGGGTCGTTGAAGGCGAGGTGGCCGTTCTCGCCGATCCCGACGCAGGCGACGTCGACGGGGTGACGGAGGAGGATCCCGCCCACGCGCCGGCACTCGGCCTGCGGGTCGGGGTTCGTGCCGTCGAGGAAGTGGGAGGCCTTCAGGCCCGGGACCTTCTGCACGAACCGCTCGCGGAGGTACTTCACGAAGCTGGCCGGGTGGGTCGCGTCCATCCCGAGGTACTCGTCGAGGTGGAACATCGTGACCTGCGGCCAGTCGACGCCGGGGGCGGCGGCGAGGGCGGCGAGGAACTCGAACTGGCTGGCGCCGGTGGCGAGGATGACGTGGGCGGCCCCGCGGTCGCGGATCGCGCCGCGGACCCGCGCGGCCGCGTCGTCCGCCGCCGCCGCGCCCATCGCCGCCTTCGTCGCGTACGCGGTCTTCCGCATGGCGGGGGCTCCGACGGGACCCGGCCGGGAGGGGCCGGAGGGATCAATGTTGCATACCTCACACGTATGAGTATATAATAAAGAAAGACCGCGATCAAGCCAAACCCATGGTGACCCAGAAGGACATCGCCCGGCGCCTCGGCATCTCCCCCGGCCTCGTCTCCCGCGCCCTCGCCGGCAAGGGCGCGGCCATCGGCGCCGCCGACGCCACCGTCGCCGCCGTCCGCCGCGAGGCCGCCCGGCTCGGCTACGTCCCCGACTGCGCCGCCCGCCGGCTCCGCGGGGAGCGGACCGCCACCCTCGGCGTCGTCGCCTACGACTTCGAGGACCCCTATTTCGGGAGCCTCCTCGGGCTCCTCCAGCGCGCCGCCCGCGCGAACGGCCACTCCCTCATCGTGGCCGGCACCTGGCGGCGCGACCCCGCCGGCCTCGACACCGCCCCCCTCCTCAAGCACGGCATCGAGGGCCTGATCGTGGTCGGCAGCGACCGCGGCAAGCCCTGGATCGGCCCCTTCCGGAGGGCGCGCCTCCCCGTCGTCCAGATCGGCCACGCAACGGGGACGGGCGACGCCCGCATCGCCCTGGACGAGAAGGCGGGGGCGCGCCTCCTCCTGGGGCACCTGCGCGAGCGCGGGCACCGCCGCGTCGCCCTCCTCTTCGACGACACGCTCCCCCACGCGATCCGCCGGGCCTGCCACCGCGACGCCCTCGCCGCACACGGACTCGCCGTCCCCGCCGAAGGCGACCTCCGGTGCCGGTTCGGCCGGCCGGAGACGGTCGTGGCGGCGGCAGCACGCCTGGCGCGGATGCCCGGCCGCCCGACGGCCCTCGTCGCCGGAGACGACGCCACGGCCCTCCTCGCCTGCCGCGCCTTGCGCGCCCGCGGCGTCCGGGTCCCGGAGGACCTCCACCTGGCCGGGTGCGACGACATCCCGGCCGCCGGCCTGCTCGTCCCCTCGCTGACGACCCTTCGTCCGCCGGTCGAGGCGATGGCGGACCGGGCCTTCCGCGCCGCGATGGGCCGGGCGCACCGGGCGGAAGAGATCCGGTTCGCGCCGGAGTTGGTGGTCCGCGAGTCGACCGGCGGAAGAGTGTGAACAGCCCGCAGATCACGCGGAGCACGCAGGTGGGAGCCCGCAGATCACGCGGACCACGCAGGAGAGAGCCCGCAGATCACACGGACCACGCAGGTGGGAGCCCGCAGATCACGCGGAGCACGCAGGTGGGAGCCCGCAGATCACGCGGAGCACGCAGGTGGGAG
>CAYUME010000082.1:0-7627 GCA_964445475.1 uncultured Planctomycetia bacterium | reverse complement strand
GGAGCACGCAGGTGGGAGCCCGCAGATCACGCGGAGCACGCAGGTGGGAGCCCGCGGAACACGCGGAGCACGCAGGTGGGAGCCCGCGGAACACGCGGGGCAACGTTTGCCGACTGGTGCATTGTGGATGGGCCTGGCATCCGGTTTTTTCATGAATTTGACGCATTTCCCGGCCTTGTTGCGTCTATATATAGGCGATTCATGAATTCGCTCACAGGCGAGCCCTCCGGGATTCAGTGACGAGGGTGGGGAAAGCCCGACTTCGGGGATCCCCCCTCGGTGGTCTGTCGTTCCGATATGCCATTCGTTTGCGGGATGGGATCATGAGCCTTTCTTGCCGGCGTCACCTGCTTCCCGCCCTTGCCGCGGCGTGCTCCATTCCCTCCGCCCTGTCTGCCGACGGCCTCGTCCTGAACGACGACCGGCGCGTCGGGGGCGAGATGGTCGACATGGGCGACGCCTACCAGGTCAAGACCCCCGGCGGCGTTCTGACCGTCAAGAAATCCGACGTCAACCGGCTCATCAAGGACCCGGCCGAGCTGACCGCGGAGGGGGACGTCTGCCGTCGGTTCGCGGCGGACATGTTGAAGCAGGCCGAGGAGCTCGAGGCGGGCTCCTCGGAGCGCCGGCGGAAGACGGGCTCGGCGGTGGAGTTCCTGGAGAAGGCGCTCTCCATCTACAAGGATGCGCGGCTGTTCTTCCCCGGACCGGAGCACGCCGGCCTGGACCCGGCGATCGCCGAGATCGAGAAGGAGGCAAAGGCCTGTCGGGAGAAGCTCCCGTCGGACAAGCCCCCCGACCCGCCCGCGACGCCGCCGGCGCCCGATCCGGCCCCGCCTCCGACGCCGGTCGTCGCAAAGGTCGATCCCAAACCGGCGGACCCGCCGCCGGTCGTCGCGAAGGTGGATCCCAAGCCGGCGGACGCCCCGCCTCCCGAGGTTCCTGCGCCCGCGCCCAAGCCGAAGGAGCCGCCGGCCTTCCGGGCGCCGAATCCGTCGACCTCGGCGGGGAAGCTGATGCTGGACATCCGGAAGGCGGTCAAGGACGCCAAGACGGACGAGGCTTTCCTGATGTGCAACCGGCTGCTCCGGACGTTCCCGGACGCCCCGGAGGCGGTGGAGGCGCAGTGGCTCGTCGGGACGCTCCCGCACCCGGACGGGCGGCTCGTCTGCGGGTTCGACCTGCCGGAGGACCTGAAGGCGTGGCGTTTCCACGGGATCTCCAAGTCGCGCATGGCCTTCTCGCTCTCGCGGGACGACAAGGAGATCAAGGAGGGGTGGGCGTCGTGCCACCTGACGTTCCCGCCCGACCCGCCCGACTCGACGGCGGCGCTGATCCTCGAGCTGGCGGATTTCAACGGGGCGGCGCTCAAGGGGATCTCCTTCTGGCTCTTCCAGCCGCTGCCCTCGCCGGGGGAGCTGGAGGTCGCGTTCGTGCACGGGAGGACGAAGGACCTGGGCTGGGTCAAGAAGCTCGGGTCGGCGCGCCCGCTCGACCAGTGCCTGTACACGCGCGTCCCGCTCAAGTTCACGGGGTGGCGCAAGGTGACGATCCCCGCGGCGGACTTCAAGCCGCGCGGAGGGCCGGTCGACTGGAAGGACGTCGGCGCGCTCGTCCTCTACGACGCCAAGCGGGAGGGGATGGGGATGGTGATCGACGGGCTGCGGTTCCAGGAGTGACGAGGGGACACCTCCCCCCCGGCGCAAGACGCCTCCAGGGGGCGGCAAGCCTCGGCCGCGTTGGATTCTGCTTATTGTTGAATTGCATCGCCCGTTCTGTATAATTCCACCTCTTCCGGACGTCCTGGACATGAATTCGGAGCCGTTGTATGAGCGTCACCTACCGCCCCCACTCGCGCAAGCGCCGGAACAAGCACGGCTTCCGCGCCCGCATGGCCACCAAGAACGGCCGGAAGGTCCTCGCCCGCAAGCGCCGCCGCGGCGCCTGGAAGCTCTCGGTCAGCGACGAGCTGTCGCTCCGCCGGCACAACCGGCCCTGAGCGTTCCAGCCGACGGCCGGACCCCGTCTCCTACACTTCCTCGCAGGGTCCTTTCCGCTCGGGCGCTGTATTTCGTTTGCCCCCCGTCATATAATAATGCCGAGGCGTCGTAACGTGTGGCCGTCGGAGCGATCCATACTCCTAGGCCGCGAGGCGGGGTCGGACGTCACGCGAGGAGGTCTTTCGGGCCCGGGCCTGTTTTTTCGAAGGGGATGACCATGCGCCCCTCCCTCTGGCTGCTGCTGGCCGCGGCGGCGACCTGGGCCGGATGCGAGGCGCGGACCGGCCGGCCGGCCGGCGCCCCCGGGCGCACGGAAACGGACTCGTCCGCCGAAGCCCGTCCCGAGTCGACACACGCGAAGGCGCAACAACCCATCAGCCTTGAGGTTCTGTACGATCCCGCCCCGACCCCCGGCACCCCTGCCCGGGTGGTCCTCGCCGTCACCCCGGAGATCGACCTGTTGGATTGCACGCTGACCGTGCGGTTGCCGGACGGCGTGGCACTGGCGGAGGGCGCGACAGGCTGGAGGGGATCGGTCGTCCGCGGCCGGCGCCAGACCCACGCCTTCGCGGTCCGCGTCCCGGACGCGCGGCGCCACGAGTTGACCGTCACGGCGACGGCCGACCTGGGCGGGGGGACGCGGGCGGCCCGCTCGGCCACCGTGGTGTTCAACCCCGGCGCGGCCCGGGACAAGCCCGAGGCCCCCCCGGGCATCCTGAAGACCAACAGCCGCGGCGAGGCGATCCAGGAGTTGCCGGCCGAGCCGGCGCGTTGACCCGGATTCCGCGGGCGCGACCCATGATGACGACACGACGCAAGACGCGCGGCGACCGGACGCAAGGCGGCGGCTCCCCGCTCCGCCGCGCGCCGGCCTTCGTTCTCCTGCTCGCGCTGGCAGCCCTCCCGCCCGCCTGCAGCAAGAAGAGCAGCAGCTCCTCCGCGCCCCCCGGCCCCGGGCTGGTCATCACGGAGTCGGGCGGCAGCACCGGCGTGAGCGAGGCCGGCGGCACGGACACCTACACGGTGGCCCTCAACACCAGCCCGACGTCGGACGTGACGGTCACCGTGACTCCCGACGCCCAGCTGACGGGGGCCCCCCTCACCCTGACCTTCACGACGGCGGACTGGAACGCGGCCCAGACCGTGACGGTCGGGGCGGTCGACGACGGCAACGCGGAAGGGAACCACACCGGGACGCTCCTCCACGCGACCTCCAGCCTGGATGCCGCCTACGACGGGCTCGCCGCGTCCCTCCCCGTCGACGTCCTCGACAACGACACCCTGGGCTCGGTGTCGGGCACCCTGCTCTACACGAATTCGTTCTACGACTACGATCCCGCCGCCGTCCCCTCCCCCACCCTGACCCGCACCCCCCAGCCGCTGCCCGTGCGGCACGCGGAGGTGGAGGTCGTGCGCGCCTCCGACGGCACCGTGCTCGGGAGCGGGGTGACGGACGGGGCGGGCGCCTACGCGATCGACGTCGCCAATGTCGGGATCACGAGCGCCTTCGTCCGCGTCTACGCCCGCCGGCGCGACGCGACGAGCGGGATCCTCTCCCCCTACGACGTGGTCGTCAGCTCCGGCAGCGCGGTCTGGACGGCGGCCACCTCCTCCGCCAGCCTGAACACGAGCATCCCCCAGACCGTCGACGCAACGCTCCCTCTCGCCGCTTCGTCCCCGTTCAACATCTTCGACGTGGCGCTCCTGACCCAGCAGTTCCTCAACACCCTCGACGGCGCGATCGTCGACCCCCCGGCCCTCACCCTCTACTGGTCCAGCGGGTCGAACGACGGCACCTACTTCAACCCCAACACCAATTCCATCCACCTGCTGGGCCTGTCGAGCGACTCGGACGACTTCGACGACGACATCATCCTGCACGAGCTCGGCCATTACGTGTCGAGCAACTTCTCGCGGGACGACTCGATCGGGGGCAGCCACTCCCTGTCCGGCCACTACGACATCCGGCTGACCTGGTCGGAGGGCTGGGCCCACTTCTGGGCGGCGGCGGTCCGGCAGTGGGCGCACACGGCCGTCGCACCCGCCGGGCGCTATCCCGATTACGTCTGGCAGATCGACACCTTCGGCGCCTCCAGCTTCGGCGCCTGGCAGATCGGCCTCCCCTCCTACGCCGCGTCCGCCTACGGCGCCGACAACGAGGTCTCCGTCGCCGCCCTCCTCTGGGACATCGCGGCGGGGGCCGCAGACGGCGGCTCGCTCGGCCTGGGATTCGACGAGATCTGGGACGTCATCCACGCCCGGTTCCAGGACCGCTACGATCCGCTCACAAACGAGCGTTTCGCCACGCTGGAGGACTTCCACGACGAGTGGTATGCCGCCCCTTACACATCCATCGCCTCGATCCTCTCCGCACGGACGGTCCGGTACGCGACGGACCTCGACGACGTCTCGCCCGCCTCGAACAACGACACCGGCGCGACCGCCGTCGCCCTGGGGGCCCTCCCGGCCAGCAAGACCCTGCGCACCTTCTTCAAGACCGGCACCGACCCCGTCGGGGACGAGGACTGGTTTTCCTTTTCCGTAGCGAACGGGACGGCCTATCGCGTCGAGACGTCCAACCTCGGGGACGGGGCGGACACGTACCTCCACGTCTACCGGGACGCCGCGGGAACGGACCTGGTCGGCGAGGACGACGACGGGGCGGGCAATCTCGCCTCCCGCGTGACCTTTTCCGCGACCTCGACGGGCACGTATTACGTGAAGGTCTCCCCCTACCCGGGCGACCCGCCATACCCCGCCGTCGACCAGGTCCCGACGTACGGTTCGTACACCCTCTCGGTCTCCGTGCCGTAAGGGGCGCTCTGGTCGGACCCGCAAACGCAGTTCACAGGCTGACAAGTCGTCCCATCCCGCCCCACGCTCCGTGCGAATTCCGAAATCCGGCTGTCCACACAACAAGGGAAGAAGTCCAAACCCACTCCGACAGGCCAGTACGCAAATCCGCAAATGCTGTTCGTTATTAAGTTGACAATCACAGACAACAATATATATATTTCATACACCATATCCGATGGGAATATATATGTAATCAGTCGAACCTGGCGCGGGAACTTCCGTTTCATCCGAAGGCATCCGCCGTTTGAAGTGTTTTTTGGGAATCGCGAACCCCATTCCAAGGGACACCATGAGCAGCCTCCCCTCCTCCCGAAGCAGACCCCTGCTCGCGGTCGTCAGCCTGGCCGTGATGCTCGCCGGCTGCGGTAAGGGACGGCCCGTCGAAACGGACAGGGCGTCCGCCGCGGTGCCGCCGGGGACCCCGGCGGCCCGCCCGGCCTCCCCCGCGGCACCGGCGAAGCCGTCGCAGCCGATCGCGATGGAGTTCGTCGCCGAGACCCCGTCCGACGCCGGGGCCGCCGTCCGGATCCAGCTCGCCGTCACCGCCTCCCTGGATCTGCCCGATTGCGTCGTGACCGTCCGCCTGCCCGCCGGCGCGATGCTGGCGGAGGGAAACCTGACCTGGCGCGGCGCGCTCGCATGCGACCGGCGACAGGTGAACGCCTTCGCGATCCGCGTGCCGGGCGGGCAGCGCTGCGAAGTCACGGCCGCCGTCCGCGCCGAGCTCGACGGCGGGACGATCGTCGCCCGGGAAGCCACCCTCGTCCTCAATCCCGACGCCGCGACCGCCAAGCCCGACGCCCAGCCGGGAACCCTCAAGACCAACAGCCGCGGGGAGCAGATCCACGAGCTCCCCGGCGGCGACCTGAAATAAGAAGGGAGACTTCATGCGGACGCACTTCACGACGACGGGCACCCGCGTGCCGGGGCACGCCTGGAGCCCCGCGCTCCTCCTGCTCCCCCTGATCGGGCTGTTGCCCGCCTGCGGTGAGAAAAGCGACTCGGGGCAGTTCTTCCACCACCTGCACCCGCCCCTCGGGGTCCGCCTCACCGAATCGGGGGGAGCCACCTTCGTGATCGAGGGGGGCCTCACGGACACGTATACGGTGGTCCTGCTCAGCCTTCCGCAGGACGACGTGATCGTCACCGTCTCCCCCGACGCCCAGGTCTCCGTCTCGGCGACCACGCTGACGTTCACGACGGCCACCTGGAACGTGCCCCAGACCATCACGGTCACGGCGGTGGACGACGGCACGGTGGAGCCGATCCCCCACACCGGCGTCATCGCCCACACCGCGGCGAGCACGGACACGGACTACAACGGGATCGCCGTCGCCAGCCTGACGGTGACCATCATCGACAACGATCACGCACCGGGCTGCACGATCGTCGAATCCGGCGGCACGACGGTCGTGGTGGAAGGCGGCGCGACCGACACGTATACGGTAGCCCTGGACAGCCCGCCGACGGCCGACGTGACCGTCACCCTCACGCCGGACGCCCAGGTCACCGTCTCGCCGCCCACCCTGACATTCACGCCGGCAAACTGGTACATCCCCCAGACCGTGACGGTCACGGCGGTCGATGACGCGGTGCGGGAGTACAACCACACCGGGACCGTCGCACACGCCTGCACGAGCGCGGACGCCGGGTACAACGGGCTCGCCGGTCCGACCGTGACCGTCACCATCATCGACAACGACGGCTGCCCGATCTCCGGCACGGTCACCTACACGAACCGGATCTACAACCGGACCACGGGCTTCACGGGCGCCACCGAGACGCTCCCGGTGCGCCACGCGGAGATCGAGATCGTGCAGTCGCCCGCCACGGTGCTCGCCTTCGGCGTCACCGACGCCAGCGGCGCGTACGCCTTCGACATCAACGCCTCGGGGACGGTCTCGCTCTTCCTCCGCGTCTACGCCCGCCGCCGGGACTCGACCAGCGGCGTGCCCAGCCCTCTCGAGGCCGTCGTCGTGAACAACGCGACCCCGGCGGCGGTCTACACGGCCGCCTCGACGCCGTCGGCCGTCACCATCGCCGGACCCCTCACCCTCAACATGTCCGTCCCGCTCACCTCGTCCGGCCCCTTCAACATCTTCGACGTGACGGCCATCGGCCAGGAATACCTCAACGCACTCGACGGGGCCACCAACCCGCCCCTGCTCACGATGTACTGGCAGTCTGGCTCCGCCGACGGGACCTACTTCGACCCGGCGACCAACTCCATCCATCTCCTCAACCTCACGGACGACACCGACGAGTTCGACGACGACATCATCCTGCACGAGATCGGGCATTACGTTACGGCGAACTGCTCGAAAGACGACTCGCCGGGCGGGTCTCACACGCTCACGGGCCATTACGACCTCCGCCTGACCTGGTCGGAAGGGTGGGCCTCCTTCTTCTCGTCGGCCGCCCGGCTATGGGCCAACACGAACATCGCCCCCGCCGGCCGGTACCCGGAGTACGTCTGGCACGTCGACACCTTCGGCGCCACCTTTGCCACCTTCGAGATCGGCACCCCGTCCTCCGCCGCGCAGACAGTCGGCGCCGACAACGAGGTCGCCGTCTGCGCCGTCCTCTGGGACCTCGCCACGGGGGTCGCCGACGGCGGCCTGCTCAACCTGGGCTTCGACGAGATCTGGAACATCGTCAACAACCGGTTGACGGGACGAGCCCAGGTCTCGCTGGAGGACTTCTTCGACGAGTGGAACGGACAGAGCTACGCCTCGCTGGCCGCCGTCCTCGCCGGCCGCACGATCCGCTAT
>CAYUME010000081.1:9898-11878 GCA_964445475.1 uncultured Planctomycetia bacterium | reverse complement strand
GGCCGCCGACATCGCCCATCGGGCCGTCACCGGCAAGGCATTAAGCAACTCGACGGCATCGGCCAGCGACACCCCCCCCTCGACGCTGTCCGCGGCGGCCGAGGATTGACGGGACAACACCTCGCTATCCGAGGCAGTTCCCGCCAGCCGCAGCGACGTCGAAAGTGGCACCCCGCGACCCGCCATCATCCCGAGCACGCGACAGAAGCGCGAAACCAGGACCCGCTCCACCACCCGTCCGAATACGGGCACCCAACATCGCTGGCCACGCAGGGTAAAGAAGGACAGTCCGAAGGATCCCGCGGCCAGAAACCCGCCCAGGATGATCCCCCACACCACCGGGGAAGTCACGATCTTGACGACCCACCCGAGAGAGCCCTGTCTCTCCGGTCGGCCGGTCTCTATCTCTTCAAGCGAGAGGAGGTCCACCATCCCAGAGACACCCCCGATCGACGAGGTCAGAATCCCCGTTCCGTTCAGGATGACGATGAGGAAGGCGATTGCCGCGACGGTCAACGGATAGGCCATCGCCGACCGGATCGACCGGCGGAAGCGCATCTCCGTCTCCCCCCCCTCCGCCACCTGCATCAGAACCGCCGGCAGGTTCCCCGCCGCCTCCCCCGCCTTCACGAGATCGGCCACGAACGGAGGCACGGCCCTCCCGTGTTCCTGCAGGGCCTCGGAGAGCGTCCGTCCCTTCTCGACGTCCGAGGCGACGGCATCGACAAGAAGATTCAACTCGCGCTTCTTCGATTCGCGGGCCACGGCACGGAGGGCGCGGGGCAGCGTCAGGCCGGCGGCCAGCAGGTTGGCCGTCTGCCGGTGGAGAAAAGCGAGATCCTCGGCCGTCACGCCGCGACGCAGGAGACCGCCCGCGCCGGGATCGTCCCGGCGCCGAAGCGAGGAGGCCCGCAGCCCCTCGGCGGCCAGCTCCTGCCGCACGGCGTCCGCCGTCTCCCCGCGCCTTGCCCCGCTCGCGGGATTCCCCTGCCCATCCACTGCACGGTATTCGAAAAATGGCATGGCCGTGTATCAGACCTCCATCGGGCAGCCCCGGCGACCGGAAGGCCCCTCACGTGACACGCCGTGCCTCGAAAACCCCGATCGCTCTCCGTCGGAGGTCCCAGGCCCAAAGGCCGCACGCGAAGAACATCAGCGCATACCCCCACAGAGGCGCCAGCGCCCAGACCTGAACCAGATCCCGTGCCCCCCCCCATCCCAACGCCAGCACGACCCAGTACACCGGGTTCACATAGAGTCCCAACGGCCCGAAGAAGCCGAAAAGCATGATCAACAGACCATTCGCGGCTGCAAAGACGTGAAGCGCAAGAATCATCGCCAGCAGGGCCCGGATCGGCCCACGGGAACGAGTCGAGATCCAGAGACCGGCCTGCACGAGCAACAGCAACCAGGCGCTCACCGTGAGCAGGAATACCAGGACGCCAGCAACGCGAAACCCGGACAAGAGGCAAAGGAGCCCCAGGTGAACAGCAAGAAGAGTCAGCCCGGGAAACAGCGCCCAGAAGCAGCCGGCGGCCTTCCCATCTAGGATCGCTCCCGCCCGAAGTGGCGTGAGGTGGAGCGAATCCAGGGTCCCTCGCGACCGTTCCGCGGCGATGGAGACCGGCGCAGCCAGCACCGCACCGGCACCGAGGAGGGCGCCCAGGAACAAGGACCCGCCTGCGAGGACTTCCGTCAGGGAGATCATGAGCCGAAGGTGCCGGGAAGGCGGCAACGACGCGCCCCCCCCCGACAGGACAATTAACAGCGACACAGCGGCCAGAATAACAGCGCCGGCGAGCACGGCCCCGAGCACCCGAGCGCGACGCGGAAAGGCTGCCGCCGCAGTCCCGCAAAGTCCCGTGATCCCGCCCACCCACGCCACCAAGGTACCCCCCTTGCCACAAGCCGGGTTAGGCCACAAGGCCAAATTGGCCCCCGGAAACCCGACCCCCCCCCAAACCACGCACAACCCGGCCC
>CAYUME010000081.1:1746-9888 GCA_964445475.1 uncultured Planctomycetia bacterium | reverse complement strand
GGCGAGGTTCGGCACCAGGCCGAATTGGCCCCCGTGAAACCGGACCCGCCCCAGATCCAGGACCAACCTGGCCACATACATCAGGACGACCGAAACATACAGGGCCAGGACCAGCGTCATCACGCGCCGAATCCCAGTGCCGGTCGCCATCTGGACTTCTTTCCAGGCGACCGCATGGTCCCAGACACGACGCCGCCCTCCGCCCACGGCCTCCCGAGCCGCCGACGCCTCCAGCCCGCGCTCCTCCCTCCGCAATCGCCACGACGCTAGCAGGATGGCGAAGGCCGTAAAAGCGGCCACTTCCAGAGGGATCTGCCACATCAACGAATCGACATGGACCACGCCGGATCCTCCCCCGGCCCCCCCCACCCCCCACATATCTTCCAACGGCAGGTAGGCCAGCGCAGCCAGGGGAAAGACATGGAAGAACCATTCGAACTCAAACCTGAACTGCTCCAACAAAGCAATCCCTGGAAACAGGAACACGGCGCAGACCAAGTAGGTCATTGACACGGTGCCGATTGGTCCCCGACCGGATGTCGTGACCAAAAGGGCTGCCGCCGACACCCAGACCGCGGCCGCCATGGGGAAGAGGACGGCGACCAGGACCTGTACGGGAGTCACGCCCCCGAAGACGATCGGCAGAAGATAGAAAGGCGCCCCCAGAACGACCCAGTGAAGCGCATAGGCGACGCGCGACAGGAGCTTTTCCAGGACGATCTGCGTCGGGTCGATGGGGGTCATCCGCAACAGGTCGAGACGACCCTTCTCCCGCTCGGCGGCCAGGACGCCTCCCATCGCCACCGGCATCACGACCAGCAGCAGGACGAAGAGTCCGATGCTGATTCCCCCTACCAGATCGCGTCCGAACTCGGCCAGATCCATCGACAACCGGTTGCTTTCGTACCGAAAAGGATTCCCGATCGGAGACGGGCACAAGACCGCCGCCAAGGACAGGGCCGTGAACAGCAGGACCCCATAGCGCAGTCCATAGTAAAACCGCCACCGCCCCAAGGTGCGCAACTCCTGCCGGAAAAGGACACCGGTTCCGGTCGGGATCAGTCGCATGCGCGTCTCGAGACAAAACGGTTCAGGCAAACGGATCGGCCCCGCCGCGCCTCCCCCCTCACCGCCTCCCGTCCCTCCACTCCGACGCGAACGCCTTCGCCGCCAGGGCCTGCAGCGCGAGCCCGAGCCCGATCGCGCCGGCGCAGAAGAGCAGGGCGCCGGCCGCGGCCGACCCGACGCCCCGGCGGGACGCGGCGGGCGACATCCCCTCCGCCATCCAGTACCAGGGGTTGAGATACAGGACGGGCTCCCCGTCGATCTGAAACAGGAGGATCCCGAGCAGGGGAAGGAGCGCGAGGTAGCCGATCAGGAGCCCCATCGACAGCAGGATCGCCTGCGCCGGGCGGCGCGACCGCGCCGAGACGAACAGCCCCATCCGGACCACGGCGAACAGCGAAGCGAAGGCGACCGCCAGCGCGAGGATCACCCCGAGCGGGCTCGGCTCCCGCGTCATCACGGCCATGCCGCAGCCCAGGACCAGCACGACACCGGCCGGCAGCAGCGTCCACCAGCACCCCCAGACCTTCCCCTGGATGAACGCCCGGGACGGCAGCGGCGTCATCCGCAGCGTCTCGAGCGTCCCCCGGACCCGTTCCTGGACGACGGCGGTCGCCCCCGCCACCGCCGCACCCAACAGCATGAAGAAGTGCACGAAATAGACGAGCGGGAAGAGGACGACCTGGAGGGTCATCGTCCCGATGCCGGGCGAGGTCCGCGGCGTGACGAGGACGGCGGCGCACCAGATCCCCGTCCCCGCGACGGCCGCCACGAGGGCCAGCGTCCAATAGAAGCGCCGGCGCCTCGCCCACGCCGCACCGATCAACCCCCCGGCCGCGATCGCGACGCCGAGCGCGGCATAGAGCACATCCGACCCGGCCCCCCACTGCAGCAGCGGCCACCGTTTCGGGAGCGCCCAGAAAATGCTGAACCCGGTCAAGGCCAGGGCGGCCGCCATCAGGCGCCGCACGGCCAGCGTCCCCCCCGCGCGGACCTCCTTCCAGGCGACCGGGTTGGCCCAGACCCGCCGACGCACCTGCACCGGCGTCTCGCGATCCATCGCGACCGCCCCCGCCCGGCCTTCCCGGCCCATCAGCCACCCCGCCAGCACGACGCAGGCCGCGGCGAACGCCGCCGTCTCGAGCGGCACGAGCCAGAGCAGCGCCGGGTCCGGGGCCAGGTTCTGCTGCACGGGCAGGACGAGATAGGTCCAGAGCGGGAACAGGTGAAACACCAGGGGGGAGGCGGGCGTCGCCCCGAGGGCCTCGAGCAGGCCGCTGCCCAGGACGTGCCACGCGACGGCCGCCAAGTATGTCCAGAGCACGGCCGACGCGGCGCGGCGGTGGAACGACGAGAAGACCAGCCCCAGCCCCGCCGCCCACGTCGCGGCGCTGAGCGGGAAGAGGATGACCGTCAGGACCTCCATCACGGTGACGCCCCCGAAGAAGAGGGGCGCGAAGAAGAGCGGGCCCGCCAGCACGATCAGCTGCGCGGCGTGCGCGATCCGCGAGAGGAACTTCTCCGCCACGATCTGGTAGGGCCCGAGCGGCGTCATCCGCAGCAGCCCCAGGCTCCCCGCCTCCCGCTCCCCCGCGATCAGCCCCCCCGCCGCCCCCGGCATGGAGAAGAGGAGGAGGAGCGTCAGGCCGACATAGAACGTGGAGAGGAGGGTGCGCGCCACGCTGCCCAGGGCCTGCGAGGTCCACCCCCCCCCGCGCGGCGCGCCCACCGACCACGCCACCCCGATCAGCAGCAGCAGCAGGACGAGCACCACCGCCCGGCGGAGGTAGGCCCGGGGCCGCAGGACGACGGCCGCCGACTCGCGCAGCAGCAGGACACCGGGCGACGGCATGGGAGACGGCCTCTCAGGAAACGATGCCCTTCGTCATCTGCATGAACGCGTCCTCCAGGTCCGGCTTCTCCTCCTGGAGCAGGGTCAGCCGCAACCCGGCCCGCACGAGCGACTCGGCGACGGCGGCGGGGGTCGCGGCGGGATCGTCCCGCAGCAGCAGCCTCAGCGTCCCGTCCGCGACCTCGACCGACTCGACGGCGGGCTGCTCCGCGAGGGCCGCCTGCGCCCGCTCCGGCCCCTCCTCCACGGCGACGACGACGACCCGGCGCGTCCGCGTCTTCGCCGCCAGCTCCGCCAGCGTCCCGGTGAAGACGAGCCGCCCCTTCTCGATGATCCCCACCTTGTTGCAGATGTCCGCCAGGTCCGAGAGGATGTGGGAGGAGACGAGGACGGTCTTCCCCATCCGCCCGAGCTCCTTGATCAGCTCGCGGATCTCGATCCGGGCGCGCGGATCGAGGCCGCTGGCCGGCTCGTCGAGCAGGAGGACCTTCGGGTCGTGGACGAGGACGCGGGCCAGGCCGAGCCGCTGCTGCGTCCCGCGGGAGAGCTGGCCGACGAGGCGGTCGGCGATCGAGCCGAGGTCGACGAGCTTGAGGATGTCGTCGACGACCTTCCGGCGCCGGGCGCCCGGGATGCCGTAGGCGGCGGCGAAGAACTCGAGGTACTCGTCCACCCGCATCTCCTCGTAGACGCCGAAGGAGTCGGGCATGTAGCCGATGGAGGTCCGGATCGCCCGGGTGTTGCCGTGGATGCTCTCGCCGCAGACCTTGGCGTCCCCGGTCGTGGGCTTCACGAGCGTGGCGAGGATCTTGATGGTGGTCGTCTTCCCCGCCCCGTTCGGCCCGATGAAGCCGAAGATGTCCCCCTCGCCGATGGCGAACGAGACGCCCCGGAGGGCGGCGACGTCGCCGTACTGCTTCGTCAGGTTCAGCGCCTCGATCATGGTTCGCGACCTCGATTGGCGAATGCGTCCCGGAGCGCCGTGTCACACCCCCTACGGCACCCAGATGCGGACCAGAACGGCCTCCGTGGCCCTGACCGGCCGCCCGTCGATCCGAACGGGGGCGGGGCCCGCGTCGTCGCGGCCGAGGACGAGGGCGCGGAAGCGCGGGAGCGCGGGCGCCGCGTCGAGCCGTCCCCGCGCGCGCCGGTCCGGGATCGCGCGTGGCGGCCAGCCGGATTGCGCCCCGTCGGAGTCCTCTTTGTCCGTGTCGTGCGCCAGCGCGCGCAGCGAGGCCCAGAGCAGGATGTCCCCCGCCCGGTCCAGAAACCCGTCGTCCTGGCCCGCAACCGACCCGTCGTCCTGCCAGCGGTAGGCCTCCTGGAGGATCCTCCCGATCGGCTCGTCCGCGGCGCCCTCGTTCTTCAGGAAGACGTCGAGGGGAAGGCGCGGCCGGGAGACCTCGACCGAGGCCCCCGGCGCCAGCGCCCCCGCCGTCGAGACCGACCGGTCCGGCCAGACGACGGCGGCGTTTCCGAGGGGCCGGGCGCCGCGGTTGGTCAGCGTGACCGCCCCTGCCGCCCCGGCGTCGGACAGCGACGCGGCGTAGGCCCCGTCGGGGATCCGCCACTCCGACTCCAGCGTCCGCATGACGTTCGAGGCGATCGGAAAGGCGAGAAAACCGGGCACCGGCCCGTCGGCAAATGCCCCGCCACGCCCGCCGAACGAGATCCCCCCGCCCCGCTCCCCGACCCCGCGCGGGGCCACCCAGCCGGACGGGGCCCCGATCCGGATGTCGTACCGCCTGCTGAGGGGCGAATAGATCGCCACGTAGGAGACCCCGCTCGACTCCGGCTCGCCCGGGACGACGTCGACCACCGTGGCCGCCCGGACGACGAGGTCGCCGCCGCGCTTGGAGGCGGTCACGGCGTAGAGGATGCCGCAGAAGAGCAGGGACCAGAGGGGGACGGTGAGCCATGTCCACGCGTACCGGCGGCCGAGGGAGCGGAGGATCCACCAGTCGCCGGGGCCGACGGCCAGGATGTAAGCGACCAGGAACAAGAGGACGAAGCCGATGGAGACGGGCGCGAGGAAACGAAGGGACTCGAAGGCGGACTGGAGGGGGTCCTGGCCGGCGGAGACGCGGCGCACCTCCCGCTCCGCCTCCGTCCGCGTCGGGAGGTCGAGCAGGCGGTCCCAGAGCCGCGTCAGCCCCTCCCACCCGGGAAAGGGGGCGGCCTGGAGGTCGGGCGCGACGAGCCGGAGCCGCCCGAGCCCGACGCCCCGCTCGACCGCGAGCGGCAGGCCGGCCGGGTCGGCCGCGAGGACGCGGCCGGGCTGGCCCCGGAGGTCGGCGCAGGTGGCGCGGCGCGACGGGACCGCTCCCGCGCCCGGGGCAAAGGCCGCTCGGAGGGAGTCGAAATCGCCCACGTCGGCGCTGCGGGCGATCGGCACGCCCGGCGCCCAGGCCGCCGGCCCGCCGGCCATCGCCGGCCCCGCGTTCCCGACGGTCACCACCGCCGGCCGGCCCGAGGCGACCCACGCCCGCATCGCCGCGCCCGCCGCCACGGGGTCCGCGCACTCGGCCCGGGGATCGAGCACGACGAGCGCATCGAGCGCGTCATAGACCCGCGCGTCCGACGCCAGGTCCGCCGGGTCGAGATAGACGACCTGGATCCGCCGCGCGTCGGGATCGGCGACCGGCAGCCCGGGCCGGCCGAGGGACGTGACCACGCCGACCAGGCGCACCGGGTCCGCCAGGGCGGCCGGCGCCTTCGCCTCCGCCGCCATGCGACCGCCCGCCTCCACGAGGAGGACCCGCAGCTCCCGCTCGTAGGCGTAGATCCGGACGGGCAGGACAATCCGCTTGACCGTCCCCTTCGCGAGGGTCACGGAGGCCTCGGCGTCGATCGGTGACCCGTCCGGTCCCTGCGCGGACACGACGACGCGGCCGACGAAGGCATCGCCGGCGTTGGCGATGTCGACGCAGGCCGGCGCCCAGGCCCCCACGCGGCAGATGCCGCCCTGCCGGAAATCGCCCCCGAGCCCCACCTTCGCACGGAGGCTCAGAGCGGAGGGTTGAGACCATGCGGGGGTGGCAAGGAAACAGAAGAGGAGGGGACCAACCCGGGGAAGAAGGGAGCGGGAAGCCCACCGGGCACGCGTGCGCGCACGAGCACGATGACGAGCAGGCGAGTCGGACGTCATGCGGCGGCCCCCCTCTCCGGACTCCCGGGGTGACATGGGCGCCCCGGCGGCTCGAATCCTAACAGGGATTCCCGCCCCTGAACAGCGATCACCGGGCGAGGCCGCGCGTGTAGACGAACCACTCGACGCAGAGCACCGCCAGCGCCAGAAGCGCAAACCCTTTCCAGATCTCGCGGTTGGAGGCGACGGCGCCGGCGACCGACTCCGGCTTCTCGCCGCCGAGCTCGACCGTCGACCGCGGCGCCAGCTCGGACTCGAGCCGGCTGAGGAGGTTGACGGCGACGTCGGACGGCGCCCCCGTCCCGACGCGGACGCGGTAGAGCCCGGTACGGGCGGTGTCGGCGAACGTCGCGGCGCGGCCGGCGTCGACGGGGACGCGGACGGCCCCGCCTCCGGGCGGCGTCACCTCGACGGCCTCCCCCCCGGCCGCGGCGGGGACGACGAGGACGTCCCCCGCGACGAGGGCGTGCGCCATCCCGGAGGCGGACCCGCCCGGACCGGCCCCGAGCCAGGCGACGGCATTCCCGACGAAGAGCGGGAAGGAGATCCGCAGCGGCCAGTCGGACTGCATCGGGGAGAACGCGACCGCGACGACGCGGCGCCGGGCCGTCTCCGCCGCGGCGACGAGCGTCCCCCCCTCCGTCTCGACCAGCGCCTCCGCCCATGCCGGCGCCGAGAGCCGCTCCGCCTCCGCCACGCCCACGTTCCCGAAGTGCACGGACCGCATCACGGGATGGACCCGGTTCCAGTCGACCACGGGGGGCCGCTCCACCCGGCCGAGGCCGGAGAATCCCTCGACCGGCGGGGCGCCGCCGAACCAGAGAAGGTTCGGGGCCTCGGGCGGGAGGGCCGCGGGGGCCGCCCCGTCCGCGACCACCAGGTCGAACTCCCCCCACGCGATCGTCCCAGCCGCCGCCGCCGACACGAAGGCCGCGGGTTCCATGGGCACGATCGACGCCGTGGGGACGACGCGCAGCGCGTGCTCCAGGAACCAGTTGCCCTTCGCGACATAGAGGACGCGGGGCTTCCGCTCGGGGGCGAGAACCGCCCACGCCCGGTCGTCCGCCGCCAGGGCGTCGCTCCCGTCGATCGCCACGCGGACCCACCCGCCGGAGAGCCCCGGCCGGTCGTAGACGCAGGAGGCCTCCGCCCCCGGCTCGAGCGCGAGGGCGCGGGCGTCGACGAGCGTCTCCCCGTGCCAGATCTCGAGCGTGCGCGTCTCGCGGACCTTCCCGGTGTTGCGGACCGCGGCGAAGAGCTGGTAGTCGGGGCTCGCCGCGTAGGGCCGGCGGGCCTCGAGGGCGACCAGGCCGACGTTCCGCGCCTCCGGGTCCCCGACGGGGACGAATCGGACGGGCGACCGGTGCGAGGGCATGTCGGTGACCGGCTCGAAGGCGCCGTCGGAGAGGAGCGTGACGGCGGCGGGCGGGTGGCGGTCGGCGATCGCCAGCCCGATCCGCAGCGCCTCGTCCACGCTCGTCCGCGTCTCCCGAACGGACAGCCCGGCGATCGCCCGCCGGGCCTCCCCCTTGTCGGCGGTGAGCGGGCAGGCGACCTGCGCCTTGTCGGCGAAGGCGACGACCATGACGCGGTCGCCCCGCGCCAGCCCGTCCACCACGCGCCCCGCCTCCGCCTTCGCGGCGCCGAGCCGGTCCGGCGACACGTCCGTCGCCCCCATGCTCGCCGAGACGTCGATGAGCAGGACGTGGTTCATCCCCTCCATCCCCTGCCAGCGGGCAACGGGCCGGACAAGGGCCGCCAGCGCGGCGGCGAGGATCAGCAGCTGGAGCAGGAGCAGGAGGCTCCGCTTCAGCCGCTGGAAGGGGGCGTTCACGCGCAGGTCGCGCACCGCCTGGCGCCAGAGCCACGTGCTGGAGACGACGGTCTCCTGCCGCCTCAGCCTCAGGAAATAGAGCGCGACCACGGGCGGGATCACCGCCAGCGCCAGCAGCGCCATGCCGGGGGCGAGCAGCTTCATGCGTCAGCCGGTTCTCACCTCACGGTCGCCAAGACACCCGGACGCGCACAGCCCCGCCCGGATCCTCGCCAGAGCCATCCTTCGCGCTCCAGGTCCTCC
>CAYUME010000081.1:712-1736 GCA_964445475.1 uncultured Planctomycetia bacterium | reverse complement strand
CGGTCTGCTGCCCGACGGGCACCCGTGCAGCCTACTTGACGACGCCGATCGTCCGGAGGTAGCCGAGGATCAGCCGGTCGAACGGCCGGTCGGTCGTCGTGAAGAGGTACTGGAAGCCGCTCTTCCGGCAGAAGTCGCGCAGCCCGCCGCAGAAGGCGTCGAGGTTCCGCCGGTACGCCTTCCGCAGGTCCTGCGTCAGCGACACCTCCGACGTGTCCGCGTCCTCGACGTCCACCAGCTTCAGGTCCCCCTCCAGCGGCGGATCGACCTCCTCGCGGGCGAGGACCTGGCAGACGAAGACGTCGAAGCCGGGGCCGCGGAGGTACTTGAGCCCCTCCTCGTAGCCGGCCTTGTCGAGGAAGTCGGAGACGACGACGACGACGCCCTTGCCGGGGCGCCGCTGGGCGAAGCGGCGTCCGGCGGCGGCCAGCGACGTCGGCCCCGCCGCCTCCACCCCCGCGAGGAAGTCGAAGAGCCGCCAGACCTGGCGTTTCCCGCGGACGGCCGGGAAGACGCGCGTCAGCGTCTCCCCGAACACGAAGACGGAGGCCCGCTCCATCCCGCAGAGCGCGATGTACGACAGGGCCGCGGCGACCCGCTTCGCCGTCTCCAGCTTCGGCGGCGTCCCGAAGGCCATCGACTGGCTGGCGTCCACGAGCGTGAAAACGTGGAGATCCTCCTCCGCCAGGAAGAGCTTGAGGAAGAGCCGGTCGAGGCGGCCGACGATGTTCCAGTCGACGACGCGGAGGTCGTCGCCCTGGACGTAGTCGCGGTAGTCGGCGAAGTCCATGGAGGCGCCGCGCCGGCGCGAGCGCCGCTCGCCGCGCATGCGTCCGGCGAGGACCTTCCGGGAGACGAGCGAAAGCTGCTCGATCCTCCGAAGGAAGTCGTCGTCCAGGAGCGGGTTCGCGACGCGCGCCATGCCCCTCTCCGCTGCAATGACACACGAGAACAGGATCGAACCGCCCAAAGGCGCCCTATTTCTCCGCCGCGGCGGGCTCCGCCGTCGGCAGCGTCTCCAGGA
>CAYUME010000081.1:0-702 GCA_964445475.1 uncultured Planctomycetia bacterium | reverse complement strand
CGGATCGAATCGCCCGGAACCCCGGAGCGTCACGGCCAACGGGGGAAGCCGCCCCACCCCGCTTCTTCTCCTCGACCGTCCTGGGCGCCCGGGGCGCCTTGGCGGCTCCCCTATTTCGCCGCCGCGGCCGGCTCCGCCGTCGGCAGCGTCTCCAGGATCTCGTCCACCACCTGGTCGGTCGTCACCCCCTCCGCCTCGCCCTCGAAGTTGAGGATGACGCGGTGGCGCAGGCAGGGGCGGGCGGCGCGGCGCACGTCGTCGAAGGCGGCATTGAAGCGGCCGTCGAGGAGGGCGAAGACCTTGGCGGCGAGGACGAGCGACTGGGCGCCGCGCGGGCTCGATCCGAAGCGGACGAACTTGCCGGCCAGCGCCGACGCGTACGGGCTCCCGGGATGCGTCGCCAGCACGATCCGGCCGACGTAGTCCTTGAGCGGGGGCGCGGCGACGACCTCGCGCACCAGGCGCTTCGCCTCCTCGACCTGCGCGCCGTCCATCACCCGTTCCGGCTGCGCCGCCCCGGCGTCGGTCGTCCGCCCGAGGATCTCCTTCAGGTCGCCCAGGGAGGAGAAGGAGACGAGCAGCTTGAAGAAGAAGCGGTCGAGCTGGGCCTCGGGCAGCGGGTAGGTCCCCTCCATCTCGATGGGGTTCTGCGTGGCGAGCACGATGAACGGCGCATCGAGGGGGTACGTGACGCCACCCACC
>CAYUME010000080.1:2292-11943 GCA_964445475.1 uncultured Planctomycetia bacterium | reverse complement strand
GCGCACGATCCCGACGACCCCGTCTTCCCGGCCTTCGGCGCCCTCGACGCCTTCCTCCGGCGCCTGCCCGACCGGGACCCCGCATTCCGGCCCTTCCTGCCGGAGGACCTTCCCGCCCTCCGGCGCGAGATGGACTTTCTCCAGGCGCGCGCCGAGGCGGCGGCGCTCGACGCCGCGGGCGACTGGCCGGCCTCGGCCGAGGCCTACACGAGGGCGCTGTCGCTCGCCGACGAGTCGTGGACCGCGGCCCTCGCGGACGGGCGCGCCTTCGTGGTGCGCTGCGCGAAGGGGCGTGCGATCGCGGCGACCGGCCGGCTCGAGTACGCGGCGGCCGAGTATCGGGAGGCCCTCGCCGCCGGGCGCCGCCACCCCCGCGCGGAACAGGAGCTGGCCGATCTCGAGGCGCGGATCGCGGCGGCGCGCCGGGACGAGCGCGAGCACGCCGCCGCCGCGGCCGCCGCCGCCCTCGAGGCCGCCGCCCGCGCCGTCGAGGCTGCCGCCTGGGCCGACGCCCTCCGCCTTCTCGAGCCGATCCGGCCCCCGGCCGACGACGTCCTCACCCCCGAGGCGCGCGCCCGCGCCGACCGTCTCTTCCGCACCGCCCGCCTCGGCGCCGCCACCCCCGACGGCATGGCCTTCGTCCCCGCCGGGCCCTTTGTCATGGGCTCCGACGACGGCGAGGAACGCGAGCGCCCCGCCCGCCGCGTCCCCCTGGGCGACTACTACATCGACCGGCTCGAGGTCACCGGCCGCGATTACCGCGCCTTCCTCGCGTGGATGCGCGAGCACAAGGACCACCGGCGCTGCCCCCCCGGCGAGGAGCCGGAGAAGGACCACGTCCCCGCCTTCCTCGAGGAGGCGGCCTGGAACGGCGACGACCAGCCGGTGGTGGGAGTGGACTGGTTCGATGCCGCCGCCTACGCCGCCTGGGCGGGCAAGCGACTCCCGACGGAGGCCGAATGGGAGAAGGCGGCGGGGTGGGACGCCGCGACGGGCCGGGCGCGCCGGTACCCGTGGGGCGACCAGTTCGACGAGGGACTCCTCCACGCCGACGACAGCCGCCTCGCGAAAGCCGGCAGCCGCCCCGCCGGCCGCAGCCCGTTCGGCTGCCTCGACATGGCCGGCAGCGTCTTCGAATGGACGTCCGACCGCGCCCGCGCCTACCCCGGCGCCCCCTCCCTCGGCGATCCCTTCGATACCGATCTCTGGCGCGTGATCCGCGGCGGCATCTGGCCCTCCGACGCCTCCCGCACCTGGGCCCGGACCGCCTACCGCCAGTTCGCCCTCCCCGACCGCCGCGAGACGACCATCGGCTTCCGGTGCGCGAAGACGGCCACCCGCTCCGGCCCCTAGGTCCCGTCCGGCCCAGGGTCCCGAGACCCCGGTTTCTGGTTTCCGGTCGAGCCGTTGCGGCTATAATCAGGACGCCCCGGAGGGTCGTTCCCCAACCGGGAGACCAGAAACCGGGAACCAGACCCCAGAGCCCCCTCGCGTGATCCTCGCCGAGCGTCTCACCAAGGTCTTCGACGACCGGAAGCGCGGCCCCGTCACGGCGGCCGACGCCCTCTCCTTCGCCTGCCCCGCCGGCACCATCTTCTCCCTCCTCGGCCCCAACGGCGCGGGCAAGACGACCACCCTCCGCATGCTCGCGACCCTCCTCACGCCGACCGCCGGCACCGCCCTCGTCCTCGGTCACGACATCCGCCGGGCCCCCCACGACGTCCGGCGCGCCATCGGGTTCGTCTCCGGCGACACGCGGCTCTACGACCGCCTGACCCCCCGCGAGACGGTCCGCTACTTCGCCCGCCTGTACGGCCTCGACGCGTCGGCGATCCGGAGCCGGACCGAGGCCCTCTTCGACCGGTTCGGCCTCGGGCCATACGCCGACTCCCTCGTCCAGCGCCTCTCCACGGGGACGCGCCAGAAGGTCTCCCTCGCCCGGGCCCTCGTCCACGACCCGCCGGTCCTCATCGTCGACGAGCCCACGACCGGCCTCGACATCCTCGTCGCCCGCACCGTCCTCGACCTGCTGGCCGACTGCCGCCGGGAGGGGAAGACGATCCTGCTCTCCACCCACGTCATGGCGGAAGCGGAGCGGCTCAGCGACGCCGTCGGGATCCTCCACCGCGGTCGGCTCCTGGCCTGCGGCACGCAGGCCGAGATCCGCGCCGCCGCCGGGGCGTCGACGCTCGAAGAGGCGTTCTTCGCCCTGGTCCGGCACGACGAGACCCCCGGCCCCTGAAACATCGGTCTGGTTCGACGCGGATCCCGTTCGAGGCGTCCCGACCGCCATGCGCGTCCCGTCGCTCCGCTCCATCGGCATTGTCTACCGCAAGGAGATGCTCGACCTCCTGCGGGACAAGCGCACCCTCTTCGGGATGATCCTCGTCCCGATCCTCCTCTACCCCGCCCTCATGGTCGGCCTCTCCCAGGTCCTCCTCCACCAGATCGGCCGGATCGAGCAGCAGGAGTTCCTCGTCGCGATCGCCGGCTGGCAGGACCTGCCGGACCTGCCGGACGCCCTGCAGGACGGCAAGGCGAGCTGGAAGATCCGGCGCGCCGACCGGCAGCAGGTCGCCGACCTCCGCCGCGAGCTGGATGCGGGACAGATCCACGTCCTCGTCGAGGTCCCCGCCGGCGCCGCGCGGCGCCTCGATACGGGGGGGACGGTCGACCTGCGGGTGCTCTACAACGGCGCGGACGAGAGCTCGCTCGCCGCGTGGCGCCACCTCCTGCCCGCCGTGGACCGGCTGAGCCGGGAGTGGGTCGAGCGGCGCCTCCGCGGCCTCGCCGTCGACCTCTCGGTCCTCGAGCCGATCCGAGTCGAAGGCAAGGACCAGGCCACCCCGACCCAGCGCGGCGCCTTCCACCTCGGGCGCCTCGTCTGCGTCATGCTCATCATGATGGCGGCCACCGGCGCCTTTTACCCGGCCGTCGACATGGCCAGCGGCGAGAAGGAGCGGGGCACCATGCAGACGCTCCTTGTCAGCCCGGCCCTCCGGTCCGAGATCGTCCTCGGCAAGTATTTCGCCGTCCTCACCGTCTGCCTTGTGACGGCGGCCCTCAACCTGGGCAGCATGGGGATCTCCTTCTCCAGCGCCCTCCTCCCGGCCGAGCTGGCGCGGGCCGGATCGCTCGCCTTCGCCCCCTCGCCGGTCAGCATCATCGTGATGCTCGTCGTCCTCCTCCCCCTCGCCGGGCTCCTCTGCGCCGTCTGCCTCGGCCTTTCGGCCTACGCGAGCACTTACAAGGAGGCCATGCTCTTCCTCAGCCCCTTCCTCTTCGTGGCGATCCTGGGGGCGATGGCGCCCGTCATCCCCGGGTTGCAGCCGACGGACGGGCTCCAGTTCGTCCCCATCGCGAACGGCGCCCTGGTCCTCTACGCGGTCCTCCAGGGTACGGCCGGCGTCGACACCATCGCCCTCAACATCGCCGTCAACACCGTCTACGCCCTCCTCGCGCTCCGCTGGACGGCCTGGATCTTCGAACGGGAGGATGTGCTCCTGCGCGGGGCGGTGGAAGTGGACTGGCGCTTCTGGCGCCGGCCCGCCGGCCCGCTCCGGCCGCACCCGTCGGCGACGGAAGGCGTCGCCTTCCTCCTGGTCGCCGTCGCCGCCATGACCTTCGTCGGCCAGGGGCTCCAGGGGAAGCCGCTTTCCGCCCTCCTCCTCGCGACCCAGACGGGCGCCTTCTTCCTGCCGACCCTCGTGATGCTGCGCTTCGGACGGATCGACGCGCGCACGGCGCTGGGGCTCCGGTTCCCGGGCTGGACGAACCTGGCCGTGGCGGCGCTCACCGCGACCGGGGTCCTGGTCCTCTCGATGGCGCTCATGAGCCTGCTCCTCTACCTCCGCCCCGGCTCCGGCCCGGCCCTGGAGCAGGCGATGCAGCCGTTCCGGGATGCGTTCAATCGCGCAGGTCCGGCAGAATGGGCGGGGATCGCGGTCCTGCTGGCCCTCCTCGCCCCCCTCTGCGAAGAGCTCGCCTTCCGGGGCTTCCTGCTCGGCTCCCTCCGGCCCGCGGTCGGGACGGCCCTGGGCGTGATCCTCGCCGGAGGCCTGTTCGGCCTCCTCCATCCCCCCATGCCGCGCCCCCTGGTCCTCGGCGGCGTCGGCGTCTGCTTCGGCATCATGACGATCCGGACGGGGAGCATCTGGCCCGCCGTGGCGGCCCATGCTGTGAACAACGGCCTGACAACGCTCCTGGACGCCCTCGGCAAGGCGGGGGGGGACGGCTCGGAGCACCTCGCGGGCGCGGGAACGGCCCCCCCCTGGATGCAGGCCGCAACCGTGGCTTTCGCCCTGGCGGTGACCGTGTTGGGGCTCCTGCTCCTGCGGCCCGCGGGCGCCCCCTCCGCCAAAGACGGAGAGGCCTCGCCAGGCCGGGCGACGGAGCCTCCGGGCGAGGACGGGTGACGCTCCCGGGCCCCGGCGCCTCCGCGGGGAAGCGGGGTGCCGGAAACGCGGCACCGTCTGCAGGAGGGGGCGGCGGCGCTTTCGCCTGCATCAATTATTGTTGACGGAGGGGCGGCTGTGTGGCAGATTGGCGCGGACTATGGTCAATCCGCACAAGAAGTTCTGTGCGTCCCTCTCAGCCGACGAGCGGATGCTGATCGCCCTGCGCGACGAACTGTACGGCGGTTCCTGGGACCAGATGTTGAAGGATCTGCAGGAGCGGCTCAAAGGAAGGCCGTACATCTTCAAGCTGGCAACCCGCATCCAGGACGACATCGCGCGGATCCAGAAGCTGCGCGAGTACGAGAAGAAGAACGCATGCAACCTGGCCGAGCACATGAAGGGAGAAGCCGATGAGGAACCGACTCGTCGCTAGCCTGGCCGCCGCCCTCTGCCTGGCGGGAGGGGCCGCGGTCGTCGGGGCCCAGGACAAGGAGGCCCTCGACGCCGTGGTGGCCCAGACTCCCTTCAAGAACGTCAAGTATTTCGATCTCCGGGACGAGTCGATCACGCGGATCTCCTTCCTCAGCGACGCCCTCTACGCCGAGACCGCCTCGAACAAGGTGTACGCCATCGACCGGGAGACCGGCGTGGTCCGGTGGGTCTTCGAGACCGACACCAAGGCCCCCCTCGACTACCCGCCGGTCATCGCCCACGGCGTCCCCGAGGAGCGCGCCCAGCTCGAGGAGGACCTCGTCAAGGTCCGCGTCCGCCTCGAGGACGAGAAGCGGGCGAAGAACCGCGACATGGTGAAGCTCCGCCAGCTCCTGGTCCGCAGCCGCGAGATCCAGGAGACGCACCGCGTGCTGCTGGAGCGCGACAACGTCTACTGCCTCTCCAAGGGCTGGCTCTTCTGCCTCGACCGGATGGGCGGCCAGGTCTACTGGAGCAAAGACCTCTCCCGGCTCCCGCTTCCCATCGTCGCGTCCGCGCCGATCGAGGCCTGCCGCAGCAACATCTTCATCGCCGACATCAAGCTCGACCGGGTCTACCCGATCGAGGTCGGCCGCCGCGACGCCTTCCGGCAGCTCCAGGCCGGCGGACAGATCGTCGGGCGTCCCGTCTTCGAGGACCCGTCCGTCTACTTCACCTCGATGGACGGCTACGCCTACTGCTTCCACACCACCGGCGACCAGATCTGGAAGCACAAGACGCTCGGGCCGATCAAGGCCGGGCCCGCCATCGGCCTCCGCCGCTGGAGCGAGGGCGAGGGGAAACAGAAGCACGACGTCGTCGAAAAGACCTGCTACGTCGGCAGCACGGACATGGCCCTCTACGCCTTCGACGCCGACGGCGGGAACCTCCGCTGGAAGTACGAGACGGGCGCGGTCATCGAGACGCCCGCCGTGGCGGTCGGCGACACGGTCTACGTCAAGACCGAGCACGGGGCCCTGCTGGCCCTCAACGTCAAGCCCCTCCACAAGAACGAGAAGGGCGAGGTGATCGGCGAACGGCGCGACGGCGAGCTCCGCTGGCGCATCCCCCTCGGCGAGCGCTTCGTCGTCAAGACCGACTCCCGCGTCTACGTCCTCGGCCAGGACGCCCAGCTGTTCGGCGTCGAGGAGATGAGCGGCGCCATCAAGAGCCGGCACGACCTCTCCGCCTTCCCCTTCATCCTGACCAACACGATCGACGGCACCCTCTACCTCGTCCACCCCAACGGCCATTTCTACGTCTGCAAGGAGTCGAAGACGGAGTTCTAGGGGGACGGGAGGAGCGGCCCGGGACGTGGCGTGGAGAGCGGCGGGCAAGGAGCGGGCCGGGGCGGTCTGCCGGACGCTTTGCGCGCGACGCCCTGCACGCCGCGTTTTTTTTCGCGCGCGGAGGTGACATCACCATGGTGGCGCACGTCACCAGCGCGGCCCTCCGGGGCATCGAGGGGCTTCTCGTCGAGATCGAAGTCCGCCGCCGGCCCCGGCCCGAGCCCCTCGCGATCGTCTTCGGCCTCCCCGACGCCGCCGTCCGCGAGAGCCGGGAGCGCGTCGAGTCCGCCATCCGCTCCGCCGGCTACCTCTACCCCGGAGGCAAGATCACCGTCAACCTCGCCCCCGCCGACGTCCGGAAGGAGGGGCCGGCCTACGACCTCCCCATCGCCCTCGGCGTCCTCGCCTCCGCCGGCGTCGTCGGCGCCGCCGGCCTCGGGGCGACCGCGGCCGTCGGCGAGCTCGCCCTCGACGGCCGCGTCCGCCCCGTCAAGGGCGTCCTCGCCATGGCCGTCACCTGCCGCGACGGGGGGGTCCGCCGCCTCCTCGCCCCCGCCGAGAACGCCCGCGAGGCCGCCGTCGTCGAGGGCCTCGACGTCTTCCCCGTCCGCACCCTCGCCGACGCCGTCCGGCTCCTCAACGGGGCGGACGCCGCCCCCGCCCGCGTCGACCTGCACGGCCTCTTCGCGGAGCGCGACGCCGACGACGTGGACTTCGCCGAGGTGAAGGGACAGGACCACGTGACGCGCGCCCTCCTCGTGGCCGCCGCCGGCGGCCACAACGTCCTCCTCCTCGGCCCGCCGGGGACGGGCAAGACGATGCTGGCGCGGCGCCTCCCCACGATCCTCCCGCCGCTGACCCTCGAGGAGTCGCTGGAGACCACCAAGATCCACAGCGTGGCCGGCGTCCTGCCGGCGGGCGTGGGGCTGCTGGTGGCCCGCCCTTTCCGCGCCCCCCACCACACCGTCAGCGAGCCCGCCCTCGTCGGAGGGGGAACCGTCCCCCGCCCCGGCGAGGTCAGCCTCGCCCATCACGGCGTCCTCTTCCTCGACGAGCTCCCCGAGTTCAACCGCCGCACGCTCGAGGTGCTGCGGCAGCCGCTGGAGGACGGCGCGGTCACGATCGGACGCGCCGCCGCCGCCCTCACTTTCCCCTCCCGCATCATGCTCGTCGCCTCCATGAACCCCTGCCCCTGCGGCTACGCCACCGACGCCCGCCGCCCCTGCACCTGCACGCCCCGTCAGGTCCAGGCCGCCATGGCCAAGATCTCCGGCCCCCTCCTCGACCGCATCGACCTCCACGTCGAGGTCCCCGCCGTCACGGCCGACGCCATCCTCGGCCGGTCGGACGGCCTCTCGTCGGCGTCGCTGCGACGGGAAGTGACGCGGACGCGGGAGATCCAGGCGCGTCGGTTCGCGGCGGCCGGCCCTCCCGCGGGCGCGCCGAACGCCCCGCCCCTCCTCAACGCCCGCATGGGGTCCCGCCAGCTGCGCCGCGTCTGCGCCCTCGACGGGGACGGGGAGGCCCTCGTCCGGCAGGCCCTCGACGAGCTCGGCCTCTCCGCCCGCGCCACCACCCGCATCCTGAAGGTCGCCCGGACCATCGCCGACCTCGAGGGCGCCGAGTCGATCGGCGTCCCCCACCTGTCGGAGGCGATCCAGTACCGCACGCTGGACCGCGCGGGGGTGCGCGGGTAGGCGACGGGGCCGCCCTGCACGTTCACCCGAGCGTCCAGCCCTTCCGGTATTCCCGCCGGACGAGCGCGTCCGCCTCCGGGCATTGCTTCGCCTGGAGCGTCCGGCCATCCCAGACGATCGGCTTCCCGGCCCGGAAGGCGACGTTCCCGAGCAGGACGATCTCCGTCAGCTGCGCGGCATACCCGAAGTCGCTCCCCGCCGGCCCCTCCCCCTTGCAGGCCCGGATGAAGTCGATGTAGTGGTTGTCGTTCAGGACGCGGGGAAGCGACTTCGGCGGCGCCTGGAAGTCCTTGAAGGCCTCCTGCGGGAAGAGCCGCGGGTCCCCCCCGAGGGCGCAGTACAGCCTCCCCTTTTCGCCGACGAAAAGGGTCCCGTTCGTGGCCAGCGGGATGCCGCCGGCCACGTCCGCGGGCGGCTGGTTGAGCGCATCCCCTTTCTTTCCGTCGTACCAGATGAGCGTCACGGGGGGAAGCGTTCCGCCTCGGGAGGGGAATTCGTACCGGATGACGCTCCAGAGCGGCGCCGTCTCCGCCTTCCGCGGCTCGCCCTCGGCCGAGACCGACGCCGGGGCCCCCAGCTTCAAGGCCCAGACCGCCACGTCCAGGATGTGGCACGCCATGTCCCCCAGGGCACCCGTCCCGAAGTCCCACCAGCCCCGCCACCGGAACGGATGGTAGATCGGGTTGAAGGGGCGCTCGGGCGCGGGGCCGACCCAGAAGTCCCAGTGCAGGTGCGCCGGAGGGGCCGGCGTCTCGGCCGGCCGGTCGATCCCCTGCGGCCAGATCGGCCGGTCGCTCCAGCAATGGACCTCCTTCACGCGGCCGATCGCCCCGGCCTGGACGAACTCGACGGTCCGCCGGAGGCCCTCGCTCGAATGCGCGCGGTTGCCCATCTGCGTCGCCACCTTGGCCCGCGCGGCCGCCTTCGCGATCTCCCGCGCCTCCCAGACGGAGTGCGTCAGCGGCTTTTCGCAGTAGACGTGCTTCCTGAGCTTGAGCGCCGCCATCGTCGCGAAGGCGTGATGGTGGTCGGGCGTGGAGACGACGACGGCGTCGATCTGCTTTTCCGCGTCGAAGAGCTTCCGGTAGTCGGTGTAGATCCGGGCGCCCATGTGTTTCCGCGCGACGCCCTGGAGGATCTGCTCGTCGGCATCGCATAAGACGGCGAGGGTGCCGCCGGCATCGGCGATCCCCTGCGTGTTGCCGGCGCCCATCCCCCCGACGCCGATCATCGCGACGTCCGGTTTCTCGTTGGGAGACGCGGCAGGGGCGCTCTCGCCGGGACCACAGACCCAGACGCCGACGCCGACCGTCGCGGCGCCCCTCATGAAGTCGCGGCGGCGGAGCGGGGCGTAGCGCATGGAGGCCTCCTGGAAAACGGGGTCGACCCGCCGCACGTTAACTCCCGGCCGCGTGCCGGGCAAGCACACTTGGCCCGGACGAAGGGGGCCCCCCGCCGCGCCTTGACCCTGCGACCGGGAAAGTGCAGAATGGAAGCGGCCCCCGCCGGGAAGAGCACGTCCATGACACAGCAGGATGTCTATCGGTCCATGACGCCGGCCCAGCGGATCGCCGCCGCCTGCGCCCTCCACGACTTCGCTTTCGAGCGGTTGCGCCTCCACCTCCGCCGCCAGCATCCGGAAAAGACCGACCGGGACCTTCTCGTCGCGACCTGCCGGAGGTTTCTCGGTGACGCAGCAGCAGTTCTTTGAGCGGGTGCTGACCATCCTGGCGGACCTCCGCATCCCCTGCATGGCGACCGGCTCCGTCGGTGCCATGCTCTACGGAGAGCCCCGCC
>CAYUME010000080.1:0-2192 GCA_964445475.1 uncultured Planctomycetia bacterium | reverse complement strand
CCCCGACCGGGTCGGGGCCTTGTCGCAACGGTTCGATTCCGACGAGTACGATTTCCCCCCGGTCGCAGCCGTTCTCGAAGCGATCGCCCCGCGTCGCCCGTTCAACATCCTTCACGTCGGCAGCGGCTCGAAAGTCGACGACATCCGGGGCATTCTCGCCGTCTCGGGGTCGTCGCTGGATGCCGCCTACCTCGATCGGTGGATCGCCGCGCTGGGGCTGGAGCGGGAGTGGAACGCGATTCGCAGGACACCGTGACATGGATGCGTGGCAGGCAGCCCTCCTCGGCCTCGTCGAAGGCCTGACCGAGTATCTCCCGGTCAGCTCCACCGGACACCTCCTCCTCGCCCAGCGCGCGATGGGGATCGCGCGCTCGGAGGCCGCCGACGCCTATTCGGTCTGCATCCAGGCCGGCGCCATCCTCGCCGTCCTCGGCCTCTACGCCGGCCGCGTGAAGCAGATGACGCTGGGCCTGGCCGGCCGCGACCCGAAGGGCCTCCGCCTCCTCCTCCACCTCGTCGCCGGCGTCGCCCCCGCCGTCGTGCTCGGCCTCCTCCTCGAGAAGAAGATCAAGGCCGTCCTCTTCGGCCTCTGGCCGGTGACGGCCGCGTGGCTCGTCGGCGGCGCGGCGATCCTGCTCGTCGCCCGCCGGATGCGGACGGCGCGCCCGGACGCGGCGGCGGGGACGGCGCTCGACGACCTGACGTGGCGGGCGGCACTGATCGTCGGCCTCGCCCAGTGCGTCGCGATGTGGCCGGGGACGAGCCGGAGCCTGGTGACGATCCTGGGCGGCGTGGGGGTCGGCCTGAGCCTCCCCGCCGCCGTGGAGTTCAGCTTCCTGCTGGGAGTGGTAACGCTGACGGGCGCGGCAGGGAAGGACGCCGTCGAGTTCGGCCCGCGGATCGTGACGGAGCTCGGCTGGGGGAACGCGCTGCTGGGGGTCGCCGTGGCGGGGATCTCCGCGGCGGCCGCGGTGAAGTGGATGGTCGCGTATCTCCGGACCCACAGCCTGGCGGTCTTCGGCGGGTACCGGATCGCGCTGGCGGTCGTCGTCGCGGGACTGCTCCTGGCGGGCGCGATCCGGGCGTGACGCGAACGGGGCTTCCGCACGGAGGCGGGATGCACCGCGCGCAGCGGTCGCCGTTTCCTTTCCTGGTTGCGTGCGGCCCCCTGTTCGTGATGTGATGCCGGTGCCTCGGGATCTCCAGCGGAGCTCCCCATGAAGCCGTTCCTCCGGGCCCCCGCCTTCCTCCTCGCCGCCGCCCTCGCGGCCCCCGCCGCCGAGCCGCCCGACGGTCCGTCCCCTCCTCCCCAACCGGAACCCGGGACCCCGGCCCCGGAGCCCATCAAGGACCTTCACGGAGACCCCCTCCCGCCCGGCGCGGTCGCGCGCATGGGCACGGTCCGCCTCAAGCACGCCCAGACCGTCACCGCGCTGGCCTATGCCCCCGACGGCGCCCTCCTCGCCTCCGCCGGCAACGACGGCACCCTCCGGGTCTGGGACGCGAAGACCGGCGCCCCCGTCCGCGCCTGGCCCGCCGACGCCGACGGGGTCAACGACCTCGCCTTCGCCCCGGACGGGAAGACGCTCGCCACCGCCGGCAACAAGTCCCTGCGCCTCTGGGAGACGGCCACCGGCGGCGAGGTCCACGCCCTCGCCGGCCACGACGGCCGCGTCCTCGCCGTCGCCTTCGCACCCGACGGGCGCGCCCTCGCCTCCGCCGGGGCCGACGGCACGGCCCGCCTCTGGGATGCGACGACCGGGGCGGAGCGGCGCCGGTTCAAGGGGCCCGGGGGCGAGCTGGCCGCCGTCTCGCTCTCCCCCGACGGAAAGACGCTGGCGACCGGCGGCGAGGACGGCGCGATCCGGCTCTGGGAGGCGGAGTCGGGCCGCGCGAGCGCCGCCCTCGCCGGCCACGGAGGCCAGATCTACGCCGTCCGCTTCCTCGCCGGCGGCCGCCGTCTCGCCTCCGCCGGCGACGACGGCACCGTCCGCCTCTGGGACGCCGCAACCGGCGCGGCGGAGAACGCCCTCTACGGCCACAACCTCGTCGTCAACGACCTCGCCGTCTCCCGCGACGGCCGCCTCCTCGCCTCCGCCGGTTTCGACAAGACCGTCCGCCTCTGGGACGCGGAGACGGGGAACGCGCGGGACGCGGTCGAAGGGCACACGGACCGCGTCTGGGCCGTCGCG
>CAYUME010000079.1:0-11993 GCA_964445475.1 uncultured Planctomycetia bacterium | reverse complement strand
CGGGGGGGCCGGAAGGGGGCGGCCTCGTCCACGCGAACGGCTTCGGCCCGGGCGCGGGCGTCGGCCAGCAGGGCCCGCTCCATTCCGGTCTCCGGCTCGCCCAGCGTGAGGGCGCTGGAAAGGCGCTCTTTCAGGTGCGCCTGCGCGTCGGCGGCCAGGGCCGCTTCGACCGCGGTCGGCCGGCGCCGCGCGCCCGCGCCCAGCCCGGCCACTCCCGCGGACACGAGCGCCGCCGCGCCGAGCGCCGGGAGGGGGACATCCAGCCAGACCAGGCGGTCGGCCAGGGCGACGGCGGCGAAGGCGCACGCGGCCCAGAAGAGCGCGCTCACCCCCGCCCGGGCCACCGCCACCGCCCGCAGGCGCTGCTGGATCTCCGCCACGCGCTGTCGCAACGGATCCGGTTCAGGCTGCTGCACGTCGTCACTCCCGCCGCGGAAACACGGCCAGCCGCCTCAAATCCCTCATGCCGGTGTAATTATACCCTCCCGGGGAGGGGTCACAACCGACTTTTCTTGTTCCGCTACCCGCTGGGCTGGATGCGGGATCTGGCGGACCCCCTCACCCACGCCGCAGCGCACGAGCCGCGGACCGTGGGGGGCGAGCCGGGAAACGACACGATGCCCGACAACGCCCCCCCTTGAGACGCTCCGCGCTCCACGCTCTACGCCCCACGCTCCACGCGCTCCTCCCCCCTCCGGTCCCCGTCCGCTGTGAACACCGCCATCCGCCGCCACGTGAGGAAGAGGAGCGTCGCCGCGAAGATCCCGTACCCGCCGACGAAGAACGGCCAGATCGGCGTCCACAGGGCGTACCCGAGCGCCTCGCGCTGCCAGGCCGCATCCCCGACCGAGTAGGCGACGGAGAGCGGGCTGAGCGCGTGCAGCCACCGGAAGGCCGCCTCCGGCACCCCCGTCGTCTCCAGGACGAGGTAGGCGACGTAGGGGAGGACGAAGAGGACGAAGCAGGCCGTGTAGGTGGCGATCATGGCGACGAGACTGGTGCGCGCCCGCAGGGAGACGAAGAGGCCGATCGACGCGGCGGTGACGATCGTGACGCCGAGGATCCCGGCGTGGATGGCGACCTCCGGCAGGGTGAAGTGGACGTGCGCCGGGGAGAGCAGCGTCATCAGGGCCGCAAGGGCGACGGGGGTGCCCAGAAAAAGGGTGATCGCCCCGGCGCACCGCACCGCCGCGTAGAGCTTCGCGCCCACGATCTCCCACGGCGTCAGCAGCGTCGTCAGCAGCAGGTCGAGCGTCCCCCGCTCCCGCTCCTGCGTGAAGGCGTTGCAGGCGAAGGCGGGGGTGACGAGGAGGTTCACGACGAGGAGGTAGGCGACGTAGACCGGCTCCTCGCCCGTGAAGCAGCGGAAGAGGAAGACGATCGAGGCGAGGCAGCTGAGCAGGATGAGGCTCCGGACGACGAGCGTCCCGCGCCCGAAGATCTCGGAGGTGATCTCCTTGACCCGCATCGGGTTCGCGCCGTCGGGCAGCAAGTCCCCTTTCCGCTGCGGCCAGATGAGGGTGTCGGGGAACTTCCCCTTGCGGAGGACGAGGCCGCGGAGGCGCTCGGGGCGCTCCTCCTCGGCGGACTTCTCGACGTCGGTGTACGGCTCCTCGAGCCGCCGCGCCACGGCCAGGCCCATCCCCAGGAGGGCCGCCCCGCCGAGGATCAGCAGCGTCACCCCCTCCCCGAGGCTCGCCAACCGGACCCGGTCGCCCGTCCCGAAGAGCCCGACCACGAGCCCCGCCGCCGGGAGGACGATCAGGTAGCTGACCGAGAGCGCCGCGTAGGTCCGGCTGAAATAGGCGCTGCACGTCAGCCCGACCATCCCGAAGGCCGCGGCGATCGCCAGCAGGACGAGGTAGTAGCCGATCACCTCCTCGACGAGGATGCCGCCGAGGAAGAGGCAGAGGCCCAGGATGGGGAGCGAGGTGAGGATGAGGAAGGCGAGGACGGCGACGGCGGAGAGGAACTTCCCGGCGGTGATGGCGTCGGCCGACCACGGGGCGGTGAGGAGCAGCTCGAGGCTCCGCTTCTCCTTCTCCTGGGTCAGCGCCCCGGCGGAGAAGACGGGGCTGAAGAGGGTGACGAGGACGAACTGGGAGAGGGCGAAGAGGTGGAAGAGCTTCCGGGCGCGCTCGGCCTGGTAGGTGATGGCGGTGTCCCCCGAAGGCCAGGCCAGCAGGGCGATGGCGGAGAGGGCCGCCGCGTAGACCCCGAGCAGGACGAACGCCCGCGGGCTGCGGAGGATCGCCAGGAGCTCGCGCTTCAGGATGGCTTCGCCCAGGTGCACGCCCCAATCCCCCAGAGGCCCCCCGCCGACCCCCCCCGGGGGCGGCGGGGGAAGGGTGTCACGTCACGTCGCCCTTCGTGACCTTCATGAAGACCTCTTCGAGGTTCGTCTCGACCTCCCGGAACCAGAGCACCGGGATCTTCTCCGCCAGCAGCCGCTCGTGCAGCACCACGAGCTCCTCGTCCGTCCCCCCGAAGGCGAACCGGACCGTCTTCCCGGCCGGCTCCAGGCCCGAGACCCCCGCCTGACGCCCGAGCAGGGCGAGGAGGTCCGCCTCCCGGCCGAGGACCTGGACCTCGAGCAGCCGGTTCTGGCGGACCTCCCGGACGATGTCGTGGATGGAGCCGCTGACCAGCAGCCCCCCCCGCTCGATGATCCCGATCTGGGTGCAATAGCCGGCCAGCTCCGAGAGGATGTGGGAGGAGACGAGGATCGTCTTGCCCATGGCCCGCAGCTCCTTGAGGAGCTCCTTCATCTCCAGCCGCGCCCGCGGATCGAGGCCGCTGGCCGGCTCGTCGAGGATCAGCACCGGCGGGTCGTGGACCAGCGTCTTCGCCAGGCAGAGCCGCTGCTTCA
The DNA here is from genome assembly GCA_964445475.1 of uncultured Planctomycetia bacterium. GTDB lineage: Bacteria > Planctomycetota > MHYJ01 > CAYUME01 > CAYUME01 > CAYUME01. Next base: position 9,124 of record CAYUME010000079.1, on the reverse strand, counting down.
TCCCCCGCGAGAGGCCGTTGACGAGGTCGTCCCGCTTGTGCCCGAGATCGACGATCTGGAGGACGCCGTCGACGATCTTCTCGCGGCGGCTCCGCTCGATCCGGTAGGCCGTCGCGAAAAAGTCGATGAACTCCCAGACCCGCATGCCGTCGTAGACGCCGAAGGCATCCGGCATGTAGCCCATGGAGCGGCGGACGTCGGTCACGTCGCGGGTGACGTGAAATCCGTTGATCCAGGCCTCCCCGGAGGTGGGCAGGAGGAGCGTGGCGAGGAACTTGATGGTGGTCGTCTTCCCCGCCCCGTTCGGGCCGATCAGGCCGTAGACCTCCCCCTTCGCGATCTCGAGCGAGAGGTCCTTGACGGCAGTGAACCGCTCGTAGCGCTTCGTGAACTTCCGGATCTTGATCACGGGATATCAGGCTCCACGGGGACGACCAGCATCACGGCATGCCGTTGCCCGACGTCGTACCCTTCGTAGACCGGGTGGAGGACGTCGGCGTCGCTCCAGGCGACCACCAGCGGCCGGGCGAGCGGGCCCAGCAGCCCCAGCGGGAGTTCCTCCCACCGGAGGATCGCGTCGGGCACCCGCGCCCGGTCGAGCGCCTCCGGGACGGTCCGCCCGGGGCCGACCGCGAGGGTCTGCCCGGGCCGCACGACCGCATCCAGGACGTCGGCTTGCCCGCCCTGCACCACGCCGAGGCGCCGCAGGACCCACGGCGTCCGGTTGGTCACGTGCAGGACGTCGCGCACATCGGGATCGTGGCGGACCTCCAGGCCGCCCCCCAGTCCGCACGTCCCCTCCGTCTCGAAGGTCCGGACGGCGCGCGGGTAGATCTCGAAGGCGGAGAGGAGACAGGCGGGATCCCAGCGGATGGAATAGTCGAGGGCGCGGATTCCGCGCTCGGCGTAGGCGACGCGCAGGCGGGAGAGGATCGGCGCCTGGCGGGCGAATCCCTCCGCGCCCGCCACCCGCAGGTCGCCCCGTGCGTGCCCCGGCGAGTAGAGGCTGTGGAAGGACCAGTATCGCCCGACGGGCGAGCCGGGGCGCGCCCCCACCACCGTCACGTTCTCCCCGCTCAGCACGGACCCGCCCCAGTACGCGCCCCACTGGTAATAGCCGATCCCGAAGCCGACGGAGAGGACCGCCGCCGTCGCCCACGCCAGCTCCTTTCGGCGCGTCCAGGACCAGAGGAGCCAGTTGAGGGGGACGAGAAAGAGGAAGTAGACGCCGAGCAGGAAGGCCACCGAGCCGACGGGCGGGAAACGGACGACGAGCCCCTCGCGCATCCGCTTGTCCACGCCGGCGCGCAGCCCGGCCCGGTCGATGGGCGGAAGCCCCGCCTCCGGGTCGTAGCTGCTCGTGGCGACCTGCCAGGGGGGAAGGGGCGCCAAGCGCCTCGCGACCGCCGCCCCTCCCTCCGGGACGTCGAAGACCCCCTGCTCCCGCCGGAGGATCCATCCGGCCAGCAGCCGGTCCCCGCCCGTCCGGTAACCGCGCGCCAGCTCCGAGAGGCTGAAGGCGAGAAAGACGACGCGGCCGAGCCCGGAACGGGACTCCACGAGAAGCGGCGCTTCGGCCGTCCCCGCCGCGACGGGCCCCGCGACCGGCTCCGTCCGGGCCAGCGTATGGCGCCCCGGGAAGACGCGTCCGTCCGGCGGCGGCGCGCCGCCGTGCGGCGCGGACGGGGCCATCCTCAGGTCCAGGCCGTCGGCCACGTACGAGCCGGCGATCGTCACGGGGAGCAGGGCGGCCAGGGGGCTCTTCTGGACCGCCGCCGCGTGCCGCCCGGCGGAGACGACGAGCGTGCCGCCGGCGTGGACGTACGCGCGCAGCGCCGCCAGCCTCGCCTCGTCGATCTCCCCCACGGCCCCCGTCTCGAAGACGACGGCCTGCACCTCCCCGTAGCCGGCCCGGTCCGTCGGGAGGCGGTCGACGGGGATGACATTGCAGTACCGCTGCAGCCGGGCGCCGTCCCCCGCGGCGTCCTCCTCCGGCCGGGCGAGGGCGCGGGCGGTCCCGGCGGCCGCGTCGGCGCAGACGAGGACGCAGGACTCCTCGGAAAAGTACGGCATCACGGCCAGAAAGGCCCGCCGGGTCCCGTAGCGGCCGGCCTGGAGACGGACGTCGAGCTGCCGGTCGCCGCGCTCGATGAAGACGAGCGTCGAGAGACACTTGCGGGTGCCGGGGGCCATCGCGACGCGGTCGGCGAAGAAGGTGGAGGGAAGGGTGTCGTCGTCCCGGGACTTCGAGATCTCGACGACACCGTCGAAGGGATGTTCGCCGCGGTTGCGGAGGTCGAGGAAAAGGGGGCACCAGCGCCCGGCCCAGGCGCGCATTCCGCTCTCGTCGTAGCCGAGGCGGGCCTTGAACTTGACGGGGTCCTTCTTCTCCTCCTCGGTCTCCTCCTGGTCGACGGGCGGCAAGGGCGCCTGCGACCGGGCGGCACCGGGGAAAAGGAGGAGAAGGGCGGCGGCGGACACCAGGCGGAAACGGGTCACGGGACCGCGCATGGGGTTCGTATGAAGGGGTTGCCCCCACCGGGAGGGACACGGCTCACGGGACGGAGGACAATCCCACCCATCCTTCTAACGGAGCGCCGCCCGGCGCGTTCGCGAAACGTCCTTCCGCGCCACCAGATTAGGCCCTAAACGGCAGCGGTCAAGGTTTTATAATCCGGGAAATACGATAGGATGGCCCGGACAGAGTCCGGGCGATGCATATGGGCCGGCGCCGGCACGCGCCGCGAAGGCCCTCCACGGGAAACACCGGCACAGATAGGCCGGAAAGGCCTCCGTCTCGTTCATACGCCGGACCGGACAGGAATCCGCCGAGCCTGACGGAAGCGAGGCCCCCGCATGACGGATCCGGATGAGACCGCACAGGGCCCCGGGCGCGTCGTCCCCTGGGCGGAGGGGCGGAGACTGGTGCGCGGCCTGGCGCGCATCACAGCCGGGATCAGCGGAATCCGCTGGGCGGCGGGGATCCTCGTGCTCACCGGGATCGGCGCCCCCCTGCTCTTCGGCTCGATCGTCCGCTCCGAGACCGTCGTCGCCCTCGCGGTGCTGGCCCCCGCGCTCCTGAGCGCCCTCGTCGGCACAACCCTCTGGATGGCGGGGCTCCGGACGCTCTGCGCCGCGGTCCGTCATCCCATGACCATCCGTTATCTCCGACTCGCCCGGCGGCTCGTCCTCCTCCCCACCACCGGGCTCTTCGCCCTCCTGGATCCCGATCCCGAACGCGCCCTGTTCTGCACGGGGTTGACGCTGGCCCTCCTTCACCCCGGCGGCTATTACGCCACGCTCCTCGCGCTCCGTCACCTCGCAAGACTCCAGGGCCTGGGCAAGCCGCAGGAGGACGCCCGATCCACCGTAAAGACCCTCGCCCTCTGTCACGTCGTCGCCGTGATCGCGGTCGTGCTGGGGGCCGCGGCGGCATCCGAGGGAAGTCCGTGGCACCCGGCGGCCTTCATCGCCTACACCGGCGCCGTCCTGTTGATCCTGCTGGTGATCCCCCTGGGCCGGCTCGGCCAGCTCGCACAAGACATCCGGTGGGCCATCGAAGTGGGGTACGCAGGGGAAGTGGACTGGCAGAAACAAAAGGTGCGACGCCGTGGACGGTACTGAATCGGGATGACGGGAAGCCGCTCCACGAAACGGGATTCTCTCCCGGAGGCCCCCGGACCCGGGGCACGGCAGCGTCACGGGTCAGGCGCAGGGACGTCCTTCCCCGCCCTCCCTCACCGCCACCGTCCCCGTCGGCAGATCGACCTCGCTTCCCGCCTCCAGCGGCCGGCGGCGGTTGATGCGGCGGCCCTTGTAGATCAGCCCGTTGGCGCTCTGCAGGTCGAAGGCCCAGAGCACCCCGTCCACCACCGCGAAGGCCGCGTGCGTCCCTGAAAAGGTGCGGTCGGGGATGACCGTCGAGCACTCCGGCGACCGCCCGATCACGTGCGTCTCCCCCTCCGCCACCTCGACGGTCTTCCTCGCGGCGGGGTGGTTGAAGGCGAGGACGTACCGGGGGTGACGCGGCATCCCCTGCGCCGTCATCGCCGGCGCGTCGGCCTCGGTCATCGTCCGCATGCGGAGGGAGGACTCGAGGAACGGGTTGGGGTTGGACTTCCGCCAGACGCGGGTGAAGCGCGTGAAGCCCTTGAAGACCTCGGGGCCGTGCGGGACGAACCCCGTCCGGTCCGCCGCGCCGAGCGTCGACCACGCCTCCGCCGTCATGCACGTCTCGCAGGGCCCCGCGATGGCCAGCAGCCGCGCCGCCAGGTTCACCGTGTTGCCGTGGATGTCCCCGTCGCCGTGGAAGACCTCCCCCGCGTGGACGGCGACCCGGACGAACAGGTCGGTCCGGCGCGTCTTCGCCATCAGCTCGCAGAGCCGGTGGATCTCCCCGGCGCACCGGACGGCGTCGCCGGGGTCCTCGAACGTCAGCAGGTGCCCCTCCCCGGTCGACTTGACGCACGTCCCCCGGAACCCCGGGAGGGCGTCGCGGACCTCGCGGTCGACGGCGCGGGCGACCTCGACCGCCACCGCGTCGGGCACCCCGGAGTACATCCGGATCGACCCGACCAGGTCCGTGAAGACGACGGATAGAACGCTGGTATCCATGCGCGGATTTATAGCACGAAGCGAATCCGGGCCACAACCTTTGCGGCGTCCACCCCCGGAATCTCCCGGCGCCTCTGTCATTCCGGCCGCCGCAGGACTATAGTATTGATGGAGTCAGGTCGGCCCCCCGCCGCAGGAGGACGCGACCCGGCCCGTCGCCGTGCGGAGGACCCCTCATGCGCGCATCCCGCCCGCTCCGCGCCGCCCTCCTGTCCACCCTGGCCTTTGCGGGGTGCTACATCCGCCACGATCATGACGACTGCTGGGACCCGTCCGCCGTCGTCCGGGTCGTCGACGAAGGCGAAGTCTCCTGCCTCGCGATCTGGCCGGGATACTATGCGGAAGCGTGGATGGTCGACTCGGACGCCGACTGGGCGGCGATCTGGGCGGCCCACACCGGCTGCTGGGCGGCCCCCGTGCCCCCGCCCCCGCCGGTGGACTTCGCCGTCGAGACGGCGGTCGTCGTCGTGGCGGGCACGCGGACGACGACGGGGTACCAGGTGATCGTGGATGCGGTCTGGCGGTGCGACGACACCCTGGAGATCCGGGCGACAGAGCGCGCGCCGGGCCCCGGGTGCGCCCCCGTCCCCGGCACCACGCGCCCCTACCAGATCATCGCCGTCTCGGGGCACTACAACCACCTCTGGTTCTCGCGGTACCGGTTCGAGACGTACGTCTGCCCCTGAGCGCCTCCCCCGCCGTTCCGCCCCCCGTCGCTCCCGAGCGGCTCAGTCCGGTCTTACTTTTCACGGCCCTTCGACTTCTTCACGGACCTGAACTGGACGGCGACGCCGAGGAGGGAGGAGACGGCCAGCACGCCGATGCCGATCAGCAGGGAGACGTCGCGGCCGCGATCCTGCGCCACGGTCATCGCCCCGATCCCGGCCAGGAACCCGCCGGCGAGCGACGAGTCGATGGCGTCCAGATAGAACGCCACCCGCCACCCCAGCACGAGCCCGAGGACGAACCCCGCCAGGCCGAGCCCGAAGGTGGTCAGCTCGTGCTCGAAATAGAGCCCCGGGAGGGCGAACAGAAAGCCGAGGACGGCCGCGACCTCGAGGGCGGCGAAGAGCTTCCGGATGTGCCAGCCGACGCAGGCGCCGACGACCATCCCGAGGCCCGCGGCCGCGGCGCCCCACCCCAGGCCGGCGCGGGGCGCGGCCAGCTCGTAGGCCACGAGGGCGGCCGCCAGCGCGAAAAAGACGGCCATCGTGACCCGGATGATCTTCCAGCCCCAGAAGAGGGGCACGCAGGCAACCAGGATCAGGATCCACCCGGCGCCGGCGGGAAGCCGCCGCGGCAGGAAGGCGCGCGCGGACGGGACCGGCACCGTGCCATCCGGCCCGGCCTCCAGGTCCGCCCCGGCGCCCGCCGGCTCGACCAGGTCAAGCCCCGGGCCGGGCTCCGCGTCCGACGCGGAGGCGATCCGCACGGGCAGGTACAGGAGAAGGGAGAGGAGCGGGAGAAGGGACAGGAGACGGAGCGGGAGGTGACGGTTCAAGATCGGAATCCCTCCAGGCTCCCGGGGGTCCTCCACGCCGCCCCGGAGGGGGACGCCCCGCAACCGGAAAGGGCGTCAGCGCCTCGGCTTCCCCGGGGGCAGAGGCGGGGGCTCGTCCGGCAGGTCCGGGCCGGGCTCCAGCACGGGCTTCGAAAGGTTACGCGAGGAGGGCGTCTCCGGCGCCTCCTTCAGGACGGCCTCGGAGTCGTCCTTGCCCGCGAAGCGGCGCGCGATGATCGTCATCTCGCCCGCCTGCTTCGGCTCCAGGTCCGGGATCAGGAACTTGAAGCCGCACTTCTCGCACTTGCCTTTCCGGCCCTTCATCTCCACCTGGACCACAAGAACCTTGTCGCACTTCGGGTTGGGGCACTTCATCCGTGTAAAGATCATGGCGGTTCGGCGCGGGCGCGACTCCTCAGGAAACCCCGATTTTGTAGTGTACGGCTCCCCCGCCGCCTTCGCAAGCCCAACTTTTTCCGTTCTCCCCTCTTTTCTCCTTTCGTCGTCCCCCGTTTTCCTTTATATGTCTTCGCCATGTACACGGAATCGCTCCAGGCGCTGCCCAACGGCCTCCGCGTCCAGGTCCTGCACGTCCCGCACGTCCACGCCGCCGTGCTGGCCTGCTTCATTCGCGTCGGGCCCCGCCACGAGGCCGAGCACGAAGCCGGGCTCTCGCACTTCGTCGAGCACATGATCTTCAAGGGGACGGCCACCTACCCCGACTCCCGCGCCCTCTCGGCGGCCTTCGAGGACCTCGGCGGCGAGTTCAACGGCTACACCCAGACCGAGTACACCTGCATCGTCGTGCGCGTCCACCGCGACCACCTCGTGCAGGGGATCCGGATCCTCGCCGACCTCTTCCGCGCGCCCCGCTTCCGCGCGGAGGACGTGGCGTTCGAGAAGCGGATCATCGAGCAGGAGCTCGGGGGTCTCGGCGGCCCGAGGGCCCGCCATTCCCTCGACGAGCTCCTCTGGCCCGGGCTCCGGGAACGGGGCGTCCTCGTCGGGACCCCCGAGCGCATCCGCGCCGTGACGCGGGAGGATGTCGCCGGGTTCTTCGCCCGCCACTACAGGCCCCGGAACATGGTCCTGACGCTGGCCGGCTCGTTCGACCCGGAAACGGCGCGCGCGGCCGCGGCGGAGGCCTTCGGCGTCCTCGAGGACGCCCCCGCCCCCGTCCCGCCCCCCCTCGACGCCCCCGCCTCCGGCCCCCGCTTCGCCCACGACCCCTTCCCCGCCCCCCAGGGCGGCGCCTGCCTCGCCTGGCTCACCCCCTCCTACCTCCACCCCGACCTCACCGCCCTCCTCATCATCGACGCCATCCTCGGCCTCGGCACCAGCTCCCGCCTCTTCACCCGCATCCGGGAACAGCGCGGACTCGCTTACGATGTCACCACCAGCACCGTCCTCTATTCCGACCGCGGCGTCCTCTGCATCGCCTTCGGCAGCGACGCCCGGCGCATCCCCGAAGGCGTCCTCGCCATCCTCGAGGAGACCGACCGGCTGCGGGACGAGCATGTCACCGAGGGGGAGCTCCACCGGATCACGGAACGGGTCCGCTGCGAGATGGAATACAAGATGGACGAGCCGGAGGACCTGGCCGCCTGGTTCGGAGCCCAGACCCTCCTCCTGCCCCCCGAGAGCGTCCGGCGCCCCGAGGACGAGATCCGCAGGATCCGGCAGGTCGGCGCGACGGACCTGCGCCGCGTCCTCCGTTCCGTCTTCGTCCCCGACCGCCGCTACGTCATCACCTCCGGACCGGTGCCGTGGGGGGTGCGAAGAAAAGTCCAGGCGCTCGCGCTCTGACCCTAAAAAAACCAGGGCCGGGGGGGACCGGCCCTGGTGACCCCCTTCAGGTGGACCCTGAAAGGAGTTTGGAGAGGGGGAGCTTGTTTGCCGGACGCCGGTCACCCGACGTCCCGGTTCATGTCACGCCGTTCCTCCAGTGCCGTTCCCTTCTTCATATCAGACCTTTTCACTCTACAATAGGTACGATCCGGACGGATCGGTGTTGGTTACAACTGCCACGAATCATATTTGACCGATTTAGACGGGCACAATAACTGCCATTCTGACATCCATGGAAGCGCAATTCATGGCGGCAGGCGATAATCACAATATATTGCAGAAATAGATCTTACAGCACGCCCAAAGACGAGCCGACTCGCCAAACCTGACGAAGTATATCGCATCATCAATAATAACAGGCACTTACAGAGTTTCCAAAAACCAGGATGTCCGCGAATCGAGCCAATAAGGACATTTTCGCAAACACTTAAATGACAATATATTGCGAGTTGATCGAAGGCAAATTCATGGCATGGAATTTGCTTAAAATCGATAATCTGTAGCGCTTCAGAGCATCAATTTGGCGACCGAATGGAGCAATCGTTCATGGCCAAGCAACTGACGTACAGCCAGGATGCTCGGGAGTCGATTCTGCGGGGCGTCGAGAAGATGGCCCGGGCGGTGAAAACAACGCTGGGCCCGCGGGGCCGACTGGCGCTGGTCGACCGCGGTTGGGGAAGCCCCAACATCACGAAGGACGGTGCGGCCGTCGCCGACGAAGTTGAACTTCAGGACCCCTTCGAGAACCTCGGGGCCAAGATGGTGAAGGAGGCAGCCTCGAAGACGGGCGACGACGCGGGCGACGGGACGACGACATCGGTGGTGCTGACCGAGGCGATCTACCGCGAGGGGATGCGGCAGATCGCGGCGGGCGCCGACCCGATGGCCCTCAAGCGCGGCATCGATCGCGCCGTCGAGGTCCTCCTCGCGGACATCGCCAAGCAGAGCCGGCCTGTCGAGGGGCGGAAGTCCCGCGAAGAGATCGCCGTCATCGCCGCCGGGAACGACCGGGAGGTCGGGGCGCTCATCGCCGACGCCCTCGACAAGGTCGGCCCCGACGGCGTCGTGACGATCGAGGAGGGGAAGAGCATCGAGACCGAGGTGAATGTCGTCGAGGGCAAGCAGTTCGACCGCGGATTCCTCTCCCCCCACTTCTTCACC
>CAYUME010000078.1:0-12056 GCA_964445475.1 uncultured Planctomycetia bacterium | reverse complement strand
CAGGAGCTGGACGTGCTGCGGCAGGCGGGCGCGGCCGCCGGCGACCGGCGGAGGCTCGACCTGTACGCCCGCGCCCGCCGCGCCCGCGCCAGCGCGGCCGCGGTGGGGGACATCGCGGACGCCGCCACCCGCGCGCCGCTCGAGAACGAGCTGGCGGCCCTCGCCGCGGGCAAGACCCCGCCCGACGCCCCGGCCTGGGCGGCGCACCTCCGGCGCGCGCTGCTCGCCGAGGACGTCGACACCCAGTTCGCCGCGCTCCGGGGCGACATCGCGCGCCAGGCCGAGATCCGCCGCTTCGCCGGCGAGACCTTCCGACCGCAGGCCCTCATCCTCCCCTCCGACCGCGACCCGCTCGACGTCGTCCTGCGCCGCACGGAGACCCTGCTCGTCGACCTGAAGGGGATGAACGGGGCGCCGGACCTGGCCGCGCCGGAGCGGGAGCTGGCGCGGCTCCGGAAGGCGTGCGCCGACACGCCGGCCGCCGACGCGGCCGCCCGTCGCGTCCTCTTCGGGGAGGCTTGCGCCGTCCGCCGCCGGATCGCCCTGGCCAACCCGCTGCTGGATTTCGACAAGATCCTCTTCATCAAGCGCCACCGCGCGCTCTACAACCACATGTGCGACCAGTATTACGGCATGGCGGCCACACCGGGCGGCGGGCTGTACGTCCTCGAGGACGTCTTCGGCCCCGCGCCGCGGGAGCGGGACCTGCTGGCCGGCGCCGTCGTGCAGAACGGGCGCCTGGCGGGACAGCGCCTCTCCGGCGGCCCCGTCGTCCCGCCCCCCGTCTCCTTCGACGGCGAGGGCAACCGGCACGGGACCGACACCGGCGGCGGCACCTTCCTCTCCCCGGACCTCGCCTTCGACGGGAAGACGGTCCTCTTCGCCTACTGCGAGAACCGGGGCGACACCCGACACGACCACCACACCGACGCCTCCCGCGGCCACTGGGACGCGGGGCGCTGCTACCACGTCTTCAAGGTGAACGTCGACAGCACGGGCCTCGAGCAGCTCACGGACGGGACCTGGAACGACTTCGACCCCTGCTGGCTCCCCAACGGCCGGATCGTCTTCGTCAGCGAGCGCCGCGGCGGCTACCTCCGCTGCGGGCGCGTCTGCCCGACCTACACCCTCTACGACATGAAGGCCGACGGGAGCGAGATCAACTGCCTCAGCCCCCACGAGACGAACGAGTGGCACCCCAGCGTCTCCCACGACGGGCGCATCATCTACACCCGATGGGACTACGTCGACCGCCACGGCTGCACGGCGCACCACCCGTGGATCACGACGCTCGACGGCCGCGACTCGCGCGCCGTCCACGGCAACTTCGCGCCGCGGAACCTCCGGCCGGACATGGAGCTGGACGTCCGCGCCGTCCCCGGCTCGCGCACGTATGTCGCCACCGCCGCCCCGCACCACAGCCAGGCCTACGGCTCGCTCATCCTGATCGACCCCGCGGTCCCGGACGACGACGCCATGGGACCCGTCAAGCGCATCACCCCCGAGGTCGGGTTCCCCGAGAGCCAGGGCGGGCGCGAGGTCTACGGCAGCCCGTGGCCCCTCGCCGAGGACTACCACCTGTGCGTCTACGACCCCGGGATGGCCGGGGCCGCGAAGCGGCCGAGGGGCCTCGGCGGCTACGGGATCTACCTCGTCGACAGCTTCGGCAACAAGGAGCTGATCCACCGGGACCCGGACATCGCGTGCCTCAACCCGATCCCCCTCCGGCCGCGCCCCTGCCCCGTGGCGGAGCCGCCGCTCTCGCCCCGGACCCGCGCCCCCGCCGGCATCGGCGCCCCGGGCGAGGCGACCGTCGCCGTCATGAACGTCTACGACAGCCTCCTGCCGTGGCCGAACGGGACGTCGATCCAGTCCCTTCGCATTCTCCAGGTCCTTCCCATGCCGTTCCCCTCTGGCGGGCTGCGCCCGCACGAGACCGGCCAGCGGATCGCCGAGGCGGGCGACTCCGTCGTCCCCGTCCGCTGGGTCCTCGGCACCGTCCCCGTCGAGAAGGACGGGAGCGCCCACTTCACGGTCCCCGCCTACCGCGAGCTCTTCTTCCAGGCCCTCGACGAGCGCGGCCTGGCCGTCCAGTCGATGCGCTCGGCGACCTACCTGCGCGACGGGGAGTTCCTCACCTGCCAGGGCTGCCACGAGCCGAAGGCGCGGACGCCGCTGGCCCCCGCGGCCAACCCGCTCGCCCTGCAGCGCCCCCCCTCCCGGCCCGCGCCCGACGTCGACGGCACCAACCCCTTCAGCTACCCGCGCCTCGTCCAGCCCGTCCTCGACCGCCAGTGCGCCGGCTGCCACGCCGAGAAAAAGGCGATCCATCTCGGGCGCGACCCGATCCGGAACAAGTGGTTCGCCTCCTACAACAGCCTCCTGCCGTTCGCCTTCACGAAGTACGGGGACGGCTACCGGACGACGCCCGGCCGCTTCGGCGCCCGCGCCTCGAGGCTCCTGGCGCTCCTCGAAAAGGGGCACTACGGCGTCCAGCTCCCGGCAGAGGACCTCCACCGGCTGACGCTCTGGCTCGACTGCTCGTCGATGTTCTACGGCGTCTACGAGAAGGAGGGCGGGGAGGCGCAGCTCCGCGGGGAGCCCGCGAAGCCGACGCTGGAATGACGCTCGCCCCCCGGGAATCCGCCCCGCTCATTCCCGATGAACTCGCTGCTGTTCGCGTGCGGATCCGTTGTCTCGCGTCCTCCATCTTGGGAGAGGGGAACATGATGCCGCGCTTCCCGGTTGCCGCCGCCCTGTCGCTCGCCGCCCTCGCCGCCTGCTCCTCCGCCCCGCCCGTGCCGGTGGCGAAGGCCCCGCCCGTCCTCCTCGTGACGCTTCCCGACGCGTGCAACACCCCCGACGGCTGCACGCTCACCGACGCCGGGGACATCCTCCTCTCGTGCCCCAACTTCAACAACGCCGCCCTCGTCAAGGCCGGGACGATCGACCGCGAGCACCCGGCCCGGATGGTCCGCATCGACAAGGCCAACCGCCTCTCGACCTGGTACGAGTTCAAGCCGCAGGACCTCCACCCCGACACCGGCAAGGCCTGCCCGATGGGGTGCGACATCGGCCCCGACGGGCATCTCTACGTCGCCGACTCCCAGGTCTTCAACGACCCGAAGCACAAGTCCCGCCTCCTCCGGATCCGGATCGAGAACGGCAAGGCCGTCGGCTGCGACGTCGTCGTCGAGGGCTTCATCTGCGCCAACGCCGTGATCTGGCGCGGCGACACGGTCTACGTCAGCGAAACGAACCTGGCGCCGCCGCAGAAGGGCGAGCCGCTCGTCAGCGGCGTCTACGCCATCCCGATGAAGGACTGGAAGGAGAAGCCCGCCCGGCTCGCCCCCTGGACGCCGGAGAAGGCCGACCCCCGCCTGATCGCGACCTACCGGACCAGCAACCGGATCGGCTTCGGGGCGGACGGGCTGACCTTCGACTGCGACGGGAACCTGTACTGCGGGATCTTCGAGGACGGGATCGTCTACCGGACGCGGTTCGGCGCGGACGGGAAGGCCCTGCCGCCCGAGGTCTTCGCCCGCGACCCGAAGATGGCCTGCTGCGACGGCATCTTCTGGAGCCCGAAGGACCGGGTGATCCTCGTGTCGGACATGCTCAACAACGCCGTCCAGGCGGTGGACCTCGAGGGGCGCGTGACGACCGTCTGGGCGAACGGAGACACGGACGGCGCCGACGGCGCGCTCGATCAGCCCTGCGAGGTCGTCGTCCGCGGCCGCGAGCTGATCGTCATCAACATGGACATGTGGTGGGAGTGCGCGTGGCTGAAGAACACGAAGATCGACAAGCCCTTCACGATCTCCGCGATCCGGCTGCCGTGAGGAGAGCGCGCGGACCAGCCGGCCGGATGCCGCCGGGACCCGCACGAGGAGGGCCTTCCGTTGCCCGCGGAAAACGCCGTCCGCGGGCACGTCCGTCCGCCAAGGCGGAGACCGCTCAGCACTTCGACCAGGGCTGGAACCGGGTCTCGAACCGCGACGCGCGCGAGGAAACGGCCCGCACCCGGCTCTCCGACGGGCGCTGGGCGGGGTTCGCCTCCGGCGGGGGCGGCAGGCGGCCGGCGCCCTGTTCGTACTGCACGTGGTCGGCCAGGACCCGGTGGATGTACGAGAGCATGTCCAGACCGGCCGACCGGGCCAGCGTCTCGAGCGGCTGACGGAGCGGCAGCGGGATGAGCGGGCGTCGGATGTGCATGGCGCGCCTCCCGGCAAAAGGTCCCCCGGTTGAAGTCTACTCCGTCCACGCCCCCCAAGCGGGTCCCATAATATATGACACGGAAAAGCCGGACCCGGGAGGTCGCCCCCTCCTCCCCGGCCGTGCGCCCAGGCCCCGCTCCCGGACAAACGGGGCGGGCTGAGGCGGCGGGACCCGGCCCCCCTCGCCCCGGCGCTCCCCGCGGCCGACAAATCTGCCGGATCGACTTGACTTCCGCCCCCCTTCCGCCGTACCATAGGTAGACCAAAATATTCATTCAGATCTATGGGTAAAACACCGACCAGCGCCCGACGCGACGCGCCCGCCGAGAACGGGGACGCGAACTACCACGTCCCCAACCTCGAGCGCGCCCTCGTCATCCTCGAGTTCCTCGCCGAGAACGCCGGCGCGACCCAGAGCCGCATCGCCGAAGCCCTCCGCCTCCCCAAGAACAGCGTCTTCCGCATCACCATGTCCCTCGCCCGCCACGGCTACGTCCTCCGCGACGAGGCGACCAAGGGCTTCGTCCTCTCCCGCAAGCTGCTCGCCCTCGGCTACGCCGCCACCAACAAGCACACGATCGTCGCCTGCTCCCTCGACGTCCTCCGCGAGCTGCGCGACGCGACCCGCGAGACGACGCTCCTCGGGACGCTCCTCGGCGCCGAGGGGGTCGTCCTCGAGCAGGCCTTCGGCACCCACCCCTTCAAGTTCATGGTCGACGCCGGGACCCGCTTCTCCCTCCACACCTCCGCCCCGGGCAAGGCCCTTCTGGCCTTCCTGCCGGAGCCGGAACGGGAGGCGATCCTGAGGAGCCTGACGCTGACGCGCCATACGGAACGGACGATCACGACGCTGCCCGCCCTGCGGAAGGAGCTGGCGGAGGTCCTCCGGCTGGGGTACGGCGTCGACCGCGCCGAGGAGATCGAGGGCTGCCACTGCATCGGCGCCCCGGTCCTCGACTCGCACCACTACCCCGTGGCCTCCATCTGGGTCACCGGGCCGAGCAACCGGGTGCGGCTCGGCGACTTCCCCGCGCTGGGCCGGCTCATCAAGGGGCACGCCGCGCGGATCTCCCGCCGCCTCGGAAACGGCGGCTCCCCTGCCGGGAAAAACGGCTGATCGGGCGGGCCCTCCCGCAAACGCCACGACAACAAGGACGCGCGACCGGATGTTGCACCCGGGAGACCGCTTCGCCGACGCGACGCGCACGGCGTTTCAAGCCTGCGACAGGAGACACGAGCCGTGAAACGAGGCCTGCAGCGGATGCTGCTCCCGCTCGCCTTCGCCGCCTTCGCCAGTCCCGCCCGCGCGACGCCCGCGCCCGGCCGCGCCTTCCGCTGCGCCGACTACGGCCGCGGCCGCGTCGCCCGCGTCGACGCCGCCGGGGCCGTCGCCTGGGAGGTCCCCGCCCCCGGCGTCCTCGACGTCTGGGAGCGCCCCGGCGGCCGTGTCCTCTTCAGCCACCGCCGCGGCGCGAAGGAAGTCGCGCCCGACAAGACGGTCGCCTGGCAGTACGACGACGCGAAAGCGCTCGGGACGGTCTCCGGCGTGCACGTGGCGGACGCGGCGAACCTGCGCTGAAGGAACCCCGGATCGGATCGAGGAGGACCGGACCATGGACCGACCCCGCCCCCAACCTGGGCGCCCGTCGTGGCGTCATGTCGCCTGGGCGGCCTGCCTCAGCTCGATCGCGCTGGCGGCCCCCGCCGCGCCGCCCGAGAACCTCGCCCCGAAGGCCCGCATCACCGCCACCTCCGAGTTCAACGACCAGTACCGCGCCGCCTTCGTCGCCGACGGGAAGATCGGGAGCCCGGGCGCCGACGCCGGCGACGCCTGGGCCGTGAAAGGCGACACCCACCGGGGCGGCGCCGAGATCGCCTTCGCGTGGGACGCCCCCGTCCGCATCGCCCAGATCGTCTACCACGGCCGCACCGCGTTCGGCGTCAACGAGTGCTGGAAACGCTGCGAGGTCCTCCTCGACGGCGCCGCCGCGCCGGCCGCGACGGCCGACTTCGAGGCGACCGCCGAGCCGCAGCCCGTCACCCTCCCCGCCCCCGCGACGGCGCGGCGGCTGACGCTCCGCTTCGTCGGCTCCCACGGCGGGCCCAATCCCGGCGCCGCCGAGATCGAGATCTTCCCGACGCCCCCCCCCCCGCCGCCCCCGTCGGCCCTGAAACAGCGCCTCCTCGACGGCGGCCTCGGCTTCCGCGACCTCGTCGTCGTCCAGCGCCGCGAGCTCAACCCGACGCACGTCTACACCTACCACGTCGAGGACTTCAAGCCCGGCGGCGGGCTCTTCGTCTTCACGCCCGACACGGGAACGGGGGCCCTCCGGCGGCTCGTCGACTCCCCGCAGGGGCAGATCCTCGACGTCGACGTCTCCTACGACGGCGGGGACATCCTCTTCAGCTGGAAGCGGGACGCGGCGACGCCCTACCAGGTCTACCGCATCCGCCCCGACGGGTCGGGCCTGAAACAGATCACCGACCACCCCTGGCACAGCTTCAACGCCTGCTGGCTCCCCGACGACGGGATCGGCTTCCTCTCCACCGAGAAGCAGCAGTTCGCCTACTGCTGGACCTCGCCGGTGGGGACGCTCCACCGGATGGACCGCGACGGCGGGCGGGTCGTCCGACTCTCCGCCAACTACCTCAACGACTTCACCCCGACCGTCCTCGACGACGGCCGCATCGTCTACAGCCGCTGGGAGTACGTCGACCGCCCGGCGATCCCGATCCAGAGCCTCTGGACGATCAACCCGGACGGTACGCGGCTCTCCGGGTTCTTCGGCAACCGCGTCCTGAGCCCCGCCACGTTCATGGAGCCGCGCTCCATCCCCGGCACGAACGCCGTCCTCTGCCTGCTCACCGCCCACAACGGTCCCTGCCGCGGCGGCGTCGGGATCCTCGACGTCACCCGCGGCGACAACGCGCAGGAGGCGATCCGGAACCTGACGCCCGAGGTGAACATCGGGCTCGTGGACAAGGGGAGCGGCAACCACATCCGCGGCCCGTACGAGAACCCCTACCCCGTCGACGCCGCGTGCTTCCTCGTCTCGAAGCGCGGCACGGTCGTCCTGCGCGACTACGAAAGCCGCGACGCGACCGAGCTGCTCAAGCCCCGCGACGGGATGGGCTTCTACAACCCGCAGCCCATCCGCCCCCGCCCCCGCCCGCCGGCCCTCTCGCCGCCCCGCCCGCCGGAGGCGTCGCCCGAGCCGTGGGCGACCGTCTTCGTGCAGGACGTCTACAACGGGCTCGGCCCGCACGTGCGGCGCGGCGAAGTGACGCAGATCGCCGTCGTCCAGGAGATCGAAAAGGCCCAGCTGGCCAAGCTGGAGAAGCGCGCCTTCGGCTTCCAGTTCCCCGTCGTCTCCTGCGGTGCCACCTACGCCCCGAAAAAGGTGTGGGGCTATGTCCCCGTCGCCGAGGACGGCTCCGCCTCCTTCAAGGTCCCGACCGGGATCCCCGTCTATTTCATGGCCCTCGACGCGCACGGCCGGGCCGTCCAGCGGATGCGCACCTTCACCCACTTCATGCCCGGCGAGACGCAGGGCTGCGTCGGCTGCCACGAGTCCCGGACCGACAGCCCCCGCCCGCTCCGCCTGACGCGGGCCGTCTACCGCTCCGACGGCGCCGCGCCGCGCGCCCCCGAGCCCCCCCCGTGGGGCCTCGGCGGATTCACGTACGCCCGCATCGTCCAGCCCGTCCTCGACCGGCACTGCGTCTCCTGCCACGACGGCCTCGAACCCGCCGGCGGCGTCGACCTGAGCGGCGACCTGACGGACTTCTTCAGCGTCTCCTACGAGACCCTCGCGCGGGAGAACCGGAGCGCCGCCGGGAAGCGCTTCACGAGCTGGATCTGCACCGAAAATGGGAACGAGGCGAACATCCTCGAGATCACCCCCAAGGCCTGGGGCTCCCCCGCCAGCCGCCTCGCCGACCTCCTCCTCGACGGCCACCCCGACAAGGACGGCAAGCCGCGCGCGGTCGTGCCCGACGCGGACCGGCGGCGCGTCTTCGCCTGGATCGACCTGAACGTCCCCTACTACGGCACCAGCCTCTTCGCGCACGGCGAGCGCCAGGGATGCCGGAGCCTGAAGCCGGACGACCTGGAGAAGACGCTGGCGGACGTGGCCGCGCGCCGCTGCGCCGCCTGCCACGACGGAGGGAAGAAGATCCCCCGCCGGTCCTGGGTGCGCGTCACCCGCCCGGAGCTCAACCCTTTCCTCGCCGCCCCGCTGGCGAAGGCGGCGGGCGGAACGGAGCGGTGCGGGAAGGCCGTCTTCGCGACGAAAGACGACCCGGACTACCGCGCGGTCCTGCAGTCGTTCGAGCCGATCCACGACCTCGTGAAACGGCTGCCCCGCGAGGACATGCCGGGGGGCGAGCCGGCCGCGGACTGCGGAAAGCCGGCGAACGGCAGGTAAACCGCGCCGTGAAGCGAAGGGAAAGAACCGCCAGGACGCCAAGATGAAGCGCCAAGAGGATTTCGATTCGCGCTCGAAGCAGGCTCGGCGGCCATCTTGGCGCGCTTGGCGCCTTGGCGGTTCGATCCTCATCCTGCTCGGTGTCACGGCGCCCCTCGCCTCGGCCGCGGAGACAAAGCGGCCGGCCGCGGTCCGCAGCCAGCCGCTGCGCGGCGGGGACCCGGCGGCGAAGCTCACCCTCGACCTCGCCGGCACGACGACGCTGGTCCTCCGGGCCACCGGCTACTCCTGGGGCCAGGCGGCCTGGGGCGAGCCGGTCCTGGTCGCCGCCGACGGCGCGACGACGCGCCTGGCGGACCTGAAGCCGGAGTCGGTCCGGGTCGGCTGGGGCGCGTTCTCGGTCAACACGGGCCCGGACGGGAAGCCGCTCGCGGTGGCAGGACGCGTCTTCGCCCACGGCCTCTTCGCGCACGCCGACAGCCACGTCCTCTACCGCCTGCCGAAGCCCTTTGCCCGGTTCGAGGCCTGGGTCGGCGTCAACGACACGGCAGGGAAGCAGGGCCGCGTCGTCTTCGAGGCCCAGGACGGCGAGGCCTTCGCGAGGCAGCGCCGGCTCGACGAGCTGCGGCGCGGCTTCACCCCCTCGTGCCTGGAAAGCCTCCGGCGCGCGCTCGACCGCCACGCCGCCGACCCGTCCCGCACCGCCCGCGCGGATGCCCTCCGCCCGCGCGTGGAGGCCTTCGAGCGGGAGTTCGACGCCCTCCGCGCCGCCCTGGACGGGAAAGATCCCGGGCCGGCGCTCGAGCGGATCGCGGCCTTCCGGGACCTGGTCCGCGCCGTCCGCTACCTCCACCTCGACGCCCCGCTCCTCTTCGTCCGGCGCCACGCGTACTTCGCCGCGCACATCTACGACGACCACCTCACCTGGCACCCCGGCGGCGGGATCTACCTCCTCGAGAACCCCGCCGAGCCGGCGGAGCGCCAGGTCGTCCGCCCCGTCATCGACCCCGCGACGCAGGAGACGCCCGGCGCGGGCGTCTACCGGGACCCCGACCTCTCGTTCGACGCCCGGCGGATCCTCTTCGCCTTCAAGGGGGCGGAGCACGGGGACACGTCCCTCTACGCGATCGGCCTGGACGGAACGGGCCTCACGCGGCTGACGCACCCCTCCCGCGACTGCCCGTGCCCGGAAAAACCGGCGGGGCTGATCGGCGACGGGCACCACGACTACACCCCCTGCCACCTCCCCGACGGCCGCGTCGCGTTCGTGAGCACCCGGACCGCCGGCCTCGTGATGTGCTTCAACAACCACATCGCCACGCTCCACACGATGAACGCCGACGGGAGCGACCTGAAGCCCATCTCCGTCAACAACGTCACCGAGTTCGACCCGGCGGTCCTCCCCGACGGCCGGATCGTGTACGGACGCTGGGAGTACGTGGACAAGACGGCGCTCTACCTGCAGAGCCTCTGGACGGTCAACCCCGACGGCACGCAGGAGACGGCGCTCTTCAAGAACAACCGCGCCAAGCCCACCGCCGTGCTCGACGCGCGACCCGTGCCGGGCAGCCCGCTCGTCGCCGCCTCCCTCACCCCCCACAACGGGCAGTCCGTCGGGGCCATCGCGATGATCGACCCCCGGAAGGGCAAGAACACCCTCGGCGCCATCGTCAACTTCACGCCCGAGTACCCGACGGAGATGGACCAGGGACTGGCGCGCGGCCCGTGCGACCCGTGGCCGCTGGACGAGGACACGGTCCTCATCGCCGACAACGCCGAGGTCCACGGCCCCCACGGCGTGATCCAGCTGATCGACCGGTTCGGGTTCCGGTTCACGATCCGGCAGGAGCCGGACATCTCCTGCTTCGATCCGATGCCCGTCCGGCCCCGCCCGGTGCCGGCGGTCCGCCCGACCCTCCTCGCGGCCGGCGAACCGGCCGCCTTCCTCGTCCACGACATCTACCAGGGCATGCCCGGCGTCGAGCGCGGGACGGTGAAGCGGATCCGCGTCGTCGAGACCACCTCGCGCGTCAGCGGAGTCCCCCCGGGCGGCCGCTGGTGGAACCAGGCCTTCCTGCTCAGCTGGCAGGGCTCCTACGACGTCAAGAACATCCTCGGCGTCGTCCCCGTCGAGCCCGACGGCTCGGCCCGCTTCGAGGCGCCCCCCGGCAAGGCGCTCTATTTCCAGGCGCTCGACGGCGACGGGCGGATGGTGCAGAGCATGCGGACGTTCGTGCAGGCGGCGCCGGGCGTCACGCGCGCCTGCCAGGGCTGCCACGTCCCCGACGACGACGCCGCCCCCGTCAGCGCCAGCCGCCTCCCCCTCGCCCTCGCGAAGCCCCCCGCCGCGATCGCGCCCGAGTCCTGGGGATGCGGCCTCGTCGATTTCCCGGGACAGGTCCAGCCTGTCCTCGACCGCCGCTGCGTCCGCTGCCACGGCGGCGCGGAGGACATCGCCGGCGGGATCGACCTCTCCGGCGGCTGGACGTGGGCCTTCAACCTCGGCTACGAGACGCTGATCAAGAACTCCCTCGCCGGATTCCTCAACTGCAACAACGGGTCCGTCCGGACGGCCGAGATCCTGCCGCCGCGGACGCACGGCTCCGGCGCCGCGCCGCTGGCGGCCCTCCTCCTCGACGGCCACGGCGGCCGCCTCGACGGCATGCCCCGCGCCGAGATCGACCTGCTGCTGGCGTGGATGGACGGCAACGCCAACTACTACGGGACGTGGGACTACACGCCGTCCGCCGTCTGCCGGGCGATCCTGGACCTGGAACAGCCGCTGCGGGTGGAGATGAAGAAGGCCGGCTGCACGACGTGCCACGCGGAAACGCTCGGCAACGACTGGATCAACCTGCAGCGACCGGAATGGAGCCGGATCCTCCGGGCCCCCCTGGCGCGGCGCGCGGGCGGCCCGGGCCTGGGATGGTGCCGCGAGCGGAAGGCGCAACCCGTCCGCTGGCCGCTCGTCACGCAGCACGTCCAGCCGCCGGACGTCTTCCACCCCGTGCGCGCGTCCGCCCCCGACCCCTCCGGCACCCAGGCGGTCCCGTTCCCGGACACCGCCCACCCGGCCTACCGGGCGATCCGGGCCGTCCTCGAGGCGGGGCGCGCGGCGGCCCTGAAGGCGCCGCGCGTGGACATGCCCGGCGCGGAGGCCGTGCGCGTCCGCGGCCGGTTCCGCGAGATGCCGCCGTTGACGCCGCCCAGGCCGGGCGGACCGTGAAGCGACGGGGGAAACGATGCTTCCGACCGGGACAGATGGGCGCCCGGTCGGAGTCGCGATCGACGCGCGGGCGCAACAATCAGACGGGACTCTGGAGAGGAAGCCATGAACCGCCGCCTCGCCGCGACCGCCCTCGCCGTCCTCTTCGGCCTGGCCGGCGCCCGTCCCGCCCGGTCGCAGCCCGCC
>CAYUME010000077.1:0-12201 GCA_964445475.1 uncultured Planctomycetia bacterium | reverse complement strand
TCTGCGTTCATCGGCGGTTTCATCCCCTCTGTGTCGAGTTGTGGGTAATGGTGAGCTGCAGAGGGGAGGGGCAGGAGAAACCAGGGATCGGGATCCACGATTTACCCACCCTTTACACCCTCTCCCGCACCCGGCGACTATAATGGCAGACAACCCTTTCAGGAGACCTCCCATGCGCACGGCCGCGACCGCCCTCGCCGTCCTGCTCGCCGGAATCGCCCCCGCCTCCGCCGAGGAGGCCTCGCTCCGCACCATCAGCACCAACGGGGACGCCGTCGTCTATGTCCCGCCCGACGAAGTCATCGTCGGCCTCGGCGTCGAGACCTTCAAGCCCGACCTCGACGCCGCCAAGCAGGCCAACGACGAGGCCTCCGCCCGACTGCTCAAGGCGATCCGGGAGGCGGGCGTGGAGGAGAAGCACATCCAGACGGACACGATGACCGTGGAGCTGTCCTACCGGGACCACGGCCATCCGTCCCGCGGCATCGAGGGCTACTTCGCCCGGCGGGCCTACTCCGTGACCCTGAAGGACGTGACGCGCTTCGAGCCCCTCGTCACGTCGGCGCTCAAGAACGGCGCCAACCGGCTGATGGGCTTCGAGTACAAGACGACGGACCTGCGCAAGCACCGCGACGAGGCGCGCCGCCAGGCGGTCCGCGCCGCCCGGGAGAAGGCCGTCGCCCTGGCCGCAGAGCTCGACGCCAAGGTCGGCAAGCCCCGCTCCATCGGGGAAGGGTACCACGGCTACGGCGGATCGTCCCGCTCCTGGTGGGGGTGGGGCGGGTATAATTGGCAGGGGAACGCCCAGGTCGCCGTCCAGGCAGAGGGTCCCGGCGACGGCGGCGAGACGATGCCCCTCGGCCAGATCGCCGTCCGGGCCCAGGTCAGCGTCACGTTCGACCTCGAGCCGTAGGCGGTTCACGGTTGGACTTCCGGTTTCTGGTTCCGTAGAACGGGCCCATGAGTCTCAAACGGGCGCTCCTGGCGGCGGTGCTCTCCCTGGCTCTCGGCTCCGGCCTCCGGGCGCAGGAGCCCGGGAAGGCCGACTGGTGGGCCGCGCAGCGCGAGCTCTCCGGCCTGCTGATCGACCGGAAGATGCGTATCGAGGCGCTGGTGAATCAGGTGACGGCGGCCCCGCCAGTCACCGCGCCGCAGGCCATGCTCAAGGTCGCCGTCCTGATGCGGGCGGGCATGGGTCGCGAGGCGGTCGACGCCCTGAAGGAGCTCCAGCGGCTCGTGCCGGACCTGGACGGTCACGAGGTGTCCTGCATCTATTACGAGGCTTTCGACCGGCTGCACCAGCCCGTCATCGCGCAAGGCGTGCTTGAGATTTTCGCCGGCACCGTCTGCGATGTGTCGCTCGAGAACCGGCTCCTGTCGTATCGCCTGGAGAACGGGTGGTCGGAGGACCGGGTGGACCGGTGGCTGGCGGACAAGCCGGCGGGACGGGAGAACTTCTGGATCAAGGAGCGCGTGCGCTTCAACATGCGGCACGGCCGCGGCGAGCCGCTGATCCGGGACCTGGAGGAGGCCGTCCGCCGGAATCCCGCCGACGTTGCCGGCGCCATCGCCTTCCTGGACATCCTGTGCCATGTCCGGCACGAGCGCCGCGCGGGCTGGGACGTCTCGTGGCTGGCCGGGGCTGTGAAGCCCGGCCGGGCCACCGACTGCGAGAAGATGGCGTCCCGCCTGAAGGACCTGGCCTGCTGGGCCGCCGCGGCGTCCTGCTGCGAGCGCGCCCTGGACATCCCCCTCGCCGAGGACGAGTGCCAGTCGCTCGGAATGATGCGCCAGGCCTTTCTGCCGCCGGAGACCCTGAAGGCGATCTTTGCCGTGAGCTTGCGCGAGGCGCTGTCCGAGTGTCTCCTGAAGCTGGACCGCCGCGAGGAGGCCCAACTCCGGATGGTGGAGGCCGCCGACCTGCGCGAGAAGAACGGCCTCGGGAAGAACGCCCTGCTGGCCGGCCGGGTGCAGGCGGCGAGCGGTCAGCGGGTGATCGAGGGGCGCATCCGGGCGGAGGAGAAGACGTCCGAGGACGACCCCGACTACTGGCGGGAGCGCGCCCGCTATTACCGCGGCCGGAAGGAGACGTCCTTGGAAGAGGACGCTTTGCGGAGAGGGCTGACCCTGACCGCGCCGCGTCCCGGGCCGGAGCCCCGCGGGAAGGCGGCCGGGGACCGACGCTGGTGGATGGTAAGCGACCTCGCCCATTTCTTTCTTCGCGAGGGGCGCCAGACCGAGGCGTTCGACCTGCTCCGACGGGAGATCGAGACGGCGCCGCCGTCCGCGCCCTCGGCGGGGGGCGCCGCGCGCAGGCTGGCCATGGAGCTCGGCGAGCGCGTCCGGACGGACGACGATGTCCTGTGGACGTGGCTGGGGGCGCGCGGGGGCTGGGGCGATGCGGAGGAGCGGCTGCTGTGGAAAATGCTGGAGAACGCAAAGCGGGACGAAATGGAGCCCCACCTCGTGCGGGCGGAGAAGCTGGCGACGGGGAGTCACCCGAGCCGGGCCCATGTGCTGGGGTGGATCCTGAACCGCATGCGCCTCCCGGAACGGTCGATCCCGCTGCTCGAGTATGCGCTGAAGCCTGCGCCGGAGCAGGACGATTTCCACGGGAAGGTCGCTTTCTCGCTCTTCGAGTCCTACCTGGACGTGGACGACTGGACGTCGGCCGAGGCCCTCTTCCCCGAGGCCCGGACACGGTTGACCGCCGGCGAGCTGTCCGACTGGTACGGGAGGATCGCCCGGGCCGCCGCGAGAGCCGGCGCGAAGGAGGAGGCCCTGCGGATCTGGAAGGACGTGGTGAATGTGAACCCGTCGGAGACCGGGGCGCTGAAGGACCTGGTCGCGGCCGGCCTTGAAAAAGAGCTGGGGGTGTTCTATCGTGAGCTCCAGAAGAAGATGCCGATGTCCGACGTGCCCGCCCGGGCGTTGCGGATGATCGGGGAGTGAGCCGGATGGCGAATCCGGGACCGTTGCGGATGCTCATGCTGACGGCAGGGCTCTCCTGCGTCGCGGCCCTCGTGTCGGTGGCCGCCGAGCCGGTGCCCGCCCCGCCCGCCGAGGCGCCCGCGACGCCGTCCGCCCGCGTCCACGCCGAGGCGCGCCGGATCCTCGACCAGATGAAGGGCTCCCGTTACAGCCACACGACGCGGGTCGACGAGGAGGAGGGGACCTACGAGCTCGACTGCTCGGGCCTGGCGACGGTCGTCCTCCGGGCCGCGGCGCCCCGCTCGCTCGCGGCCGTCCCGCACGCCGCACGCCGCAAGCGCCCCCTCGCCTTCGAGTTCCACGACGCCTTCGCCGCCGCGCCGGCGGAGGAAAAGGGCGCGAAGGAGTGGCAGCGCGTCGAGCGCCTCGCCGACGCTCGGCCCGGCGACCTGATCGCCTGGCGGCGCAAAGAGATCACGCCGGGCGAGAGCACCGGGCACGTCGCGATCGTGGACGCCGCCCCGGTCCGCGAGGACGACGGCCAGTTCCGCGTCGTCGTGATCGACTCCACCGGGAAGCCGCACGGCGACGACACGCGGAAGGACGGGGCAACCGGCGTGGGACGAGGGACGATGTGGTTCGCCGTGGACGCAACGGGACGCCCGGAAGCCTTCCGCTGGCGGGCGCGCGACGGCGCGCTCAACCGCCCCCCCATCGCGATCGGCCGGGCGGTGCAGGAGGGAACCGCGGATGAACGCAGATGAACGCGGCTGCCTCTGCGGTTATGCGTGTTCCTCTGCGGTTTCTCCCCCCCCCGGTTTCATTTGTCGCGCGGACGCGTTGCGCAGCGCCCGAGCCAGCCGCCGCACCCACCGCACGTCCCGCGGCGTCATCCCCGCCCGGCTGAAGAGCCGCCGCAGCGGCGTCAGCGCCCGCTCCGCCCCCTCCGGCCCCGCCTTCATGAAACCGATCGCCCGCAGCGTCTCCGCCAGGTCCGCCTCCATCGCCTCCAGCTCCCGCCGGTCCGCCCAGGCCGGCGGCCGCAGGTCCGGCGCCGCCGCCTGGTAGGCCTCGTAGCAGACCAGCATCACGGACTGGGCGAGGTTGAGCACCGGGTAGCCGGGGTGCGCGGGGATCGTGATCACGCGGTGCGCCGGCGCGATCTCGCCGGTCGTGAGTCCGTGGTCCTCGGGCCCGAAAACGACGGCCACGCGCGTCCCCGCCTCCGCCGCGGCGCGGAGGCGCGGCGCCGCGGTGCGCGGCGTCTCCAGTTCGTGCCGGTCGGCCAGCCCCGGGCGCGGGCTCGACGTGGCGAGGACGAGGCCGCAGTCGGCGAGGGCGCCAGGCAGGTCGGAATAACGCTCCGCCCGTTCCAGGACCTCCGGCGCGTGACAGGCATGGGCGCGCGCCTCGTCGTTCATGCGCGGAGCCTCGCCCGCAATCCGCAGGCGCGACAGCCCGAAGTTCTTCATCGCCCGCGCGACCATCCCGAGATTCGCCGCGCCCTGCGGACGGACGAGCACGACGTGAACGCGGTCGAGCCAGGCCGCGTCCGGTGCGCGGTCGAAGAGGACGTCGTGCGGCGTCCGCGCGGGGGCGCCGGGCTTGCGGGACGGACCAGATGGCGGCATCGGCACGGTCTAGTCCGACAGGGCGCGGGAAGCGAACGGGGGAAGGGCGCGTGACGCCTAGGCTGTCCCCTGCAACGGACGGCGCGGCGCGCCGTATGCCGCGCCGTCCGTTGCGGAGCGAGCCCCGGAGGGGAGGCGCGCCTCCCCTTCGGGGCTCGCGGGTCAGGGGTTGTGGCCCGTGCCCTTGCAGTCCGGGCACTGCCGCTCCGAGGGCGTGTACTTGTCGAGGAATCCCCAGCCGTCGCAGCGGTCGCAGATGCTGCCCGGGATGCGCACCGGCTTGGTCTTCTCCACGCGCGCCCGATCGCTCTCCATCCGCCGGCGACGGGACTGGCTGGACAGGGCGAGGAGCAGGACGATGATCAGGACCAGCGCCGCAAGCGCCGCGCCGGCGCCCAGACCGCCCATGAATCCCATCCGCCCGAAGACCGAAGGCGTTTCCGGCTCCGGGGACCAGCTCGCCGTGCGGCTCGCCATGCGGGGGACCGGCGGCCGCGCCGCCGGGGCGGACGGCGGGGAAGGCGGCGGGGCCGAAGGCCGCACACCCGGGGCCGGCGCACGCGCCGGCGGAAGGACGGGAAAGGGGGCGGGGGCGGACGGCGCCGGCGCGACCTCCTCCTCGACCTCCTCCTCGATCCCGTCGTCCATCCCGTCCAGATTATCGCCCGGAACCAGCCCGACAGCCCCCAGGCCGGCCCCGCATCCCTCGCACAGCGTGGCCACCGGCGGGTTGGCCATCCCGCACCGGGGGCAGATCCGGGGCTCCTTCACCGTCGCTGTCGTCACGTGCGGGGTAAGGCTCTCGATCGTCTCCTCGTCCAGCCGGTAGCTCGCCCGGCATTGTCCGCAGGAGACGGTCTCGAGAAAAGCGCCCTTCAACTCGGTCTGGCAGATGGGGCAGAAGAGGAAGACCGGAAGCCCGGCAACCGAGGTCGGCGAGTCGGGGGACGAAATGACATGCCCGCAGGCGTGGCACCGGACCTCTTCCCCGGGGCCGCTCGCCTGCGTGTAACCGCATTCGGGGCAGTTGTGGATGATCGTCATGTATGAACTCTATGATGCCGCCGGGGCCCGCGTGTCGCCGCTCCCATTATTTACACATCCCGCGCGCGTATACTATAATGCCACGGCACGGTCCTGACAAGGTTCGCACAAGGGGCATGCGACGTGGACAGACCGAAGCCCGATCGCCGGCCGGATCCGGCCCCGGGGACGGTCGAGACCCCCGCGGCGGAGCCCCGGTTCCAGACGCCCTGGCACGTCGTCCTCCTCAATGACGACGACCATACGTTCGAGTACGTCGTCGAGATGCTCGGACGGCTCTTCGGGCACCCGGCACCGCGGGCGTGGGCGATGGCCTGGAAGGTCCACCTCGAGGGCCGCTGTGTGGTCGAGACGACGACGCGGGAGCGGGCGGAGCTGAAGCGCGACCAGATCCACGCCTTCGGCCCCGACCCGCGCATCACGCGCTGCGCCGGATCGATGAGCGCCGAGATCGAGCCCGCCCCCGGGTGACGGTTCCGGGTGACGCGGCGCCCCGCTCCAGGGTATAAGTCCCGCGGCGTTTCATCCGGCCCCCATCCCGGAGGCTCCCATGCACGCGCCCCTCACGCGCCGCGACCTGCTCGCGAAGACCGCCGCCCTCTCGGGCGCGGCCGCCGGATCCCAGCTCCTCCCGGGCCCCCTCCTGCTCGCCCAAGGCTCGCCCGGCGAGAAGCTGAACGTCGCCTGCATCGGCGCGGGGGGCCGCGGCGGCGCCCACGTCGACGAGGCCTTCAAGCTCGAGCGCGTCGTCGCCCTCGCCGACGTCGACGACCATACATTGGCCGCCGCGAAAAACAAGGTCTCGGCGAAGAACCCCGGCGTCAGGACCTTCACCGACTTCCGGAAGATGTTCGACGCGATGCCCAAGGACATCGACGCCGTCTTCGTCGCCATCCCCGACCACGCCCACGCCGCCGCCGCGATGGCCGCCATCGGCCTCGGCAAGCACGTCTACGTCGAGAAGCCGATGTGTCACGAGCTGAACGAGGTCCGGGCCCTCACCGAGGCGGCCCGCGCCAAGAAAGTCGCCACCCAGCTCGGCTGCCAGGGCCACAGCGGCGAGGCCTACCGCCGCCTCGTCGAGACCATCCGCTCCGGCGCCATCGGGGCGGTGAAGGAGACCCACACCTGGTGTTGGTGCACCTGGAACTTCGGCTACGGCGGCGACGACAACCGGCCGCCGTCCAAGCCGGCGCCCGCGCCGCTGCACTGGGACGAGTGGATCGGACCGGCGCCCTACCGCGACTACCACGACGGGCTCCACCCCGTCGCCTGGCGCGGTTGGCGCGACTTCGGGACCGGCAACCTCGGCGACTTCGGCAACCACCTCCTCGACGGCGTCTTCTGGGCCCTCGACCCGGGCCACGCGGCGAGCGTCGAGGCCCTCCAGCAGATCGGCGGCAGCGCCGACCGGTTCCCCCGCTACAACGCCTTCCGCTGGGAGTTCCCCGCCCGCGGCGACCGCCCGGCCTTCGCGGCCTACTGGTACGACGGCGGCGAGAAGAACACGGACCCGAACCTCAAGCACCCCGACGGCAAGGTGAAGGAATGGAAGTCGCTCCGCCCGTCCCTCGTCGACGCGCTCGAGAAGGAGCACAAGACCGACCTCGGCACCATGGGGACGCTTTACGTCGGCGAGAAGGGGATGCTCTACACGAGCTGCAGCGGCGGGGAGATCAAGAGCGTCCCGGAATCGAAGCTGAAGGAGTGGCCGGAGCCGCCGAAGACCCTCCGGCGCATCGAGGGATCCCACCAGGGAGAGTTCCTGCGGGCCTGCCGGGGCGGCGAGCCGGCCAACACGAACTTCGACTACGCCGGCCCGATGAACGAGATGCTCTGCCTCGGCCTGGCCGCCCTCCGCGCGGGCACGGGGCGCAAGCTCGCGTGGGACGGCCCGGCCATGCGATTCAAGAACGCCCCCGACGCCGACGCCTTCCTCCGGCGCGAGTACCGCAAGGGGTGGACGCTGGGGTAGCGCGGCGGCCGTCCGGTCCCGTTCGAAGGAGCACGCGAAGCATGCGAAGCCTGTCCCTGGGCGCCGCGGCGGCGGCCGCGTGGGCGCTCGCCGGTCCGGCCGCACCGGCCCGGGCGGAGGAGGGGCGCGTCGCCGTCTGGCTGACGCGGATCGACGAAGGGACCCGGAAGCAGGCGGCCCCGGTCGCGTACGACGAGAAGCAGGATGAAGGCTACGCGCTCCTGAAAGCGTCCTCGATCCCGCTGACGCGCGAGCCCTCCGCCACGGCGGTCCGGATCGCGGTGAACCCGGCGGTCGCCTTCCAGGCCATGAAGGGGCTGGGCGCCGCGATGACCGACTCCGCGGCGTACGTCCTCTCCCAGCTGAAACAGAAGAATCCCGCGCTCTACCGGCACACGATGGACCGTCTCTTCTCCCCGGCCGCGGGCGCCGGATTCAGCTACCTCCGGCTCCCCATGGGCGCGTCCGACTACACCGCGACGGACCGCCTGTACACCTACTGTGACGACCCCTCCCCCGACCTGGCCCGGTTCTCGATCGCGCACGACCGGGAGTACGTCATCCCCATGCTGAAGGAGGCGCTGCGGCTCAACCCCGAACTGGAGATCATGGGAACGCCCTGGAGCCCCCCCGCGTGGATGAAGACCAACGGCCGCCTGACCGGCGTCTCGGTTGAGGAGAAGAGACAGGGGGCCACCAACCGGCTGAAGCCCGACTGCTTCGAGGTCTACGCCGACTACTTCGTGAAGTTCCTCAAGGCCTACGAGGCCGAGGGCGTCCCGATCCACGCCGTCACCCCGCAGAACGAGCCGCAGTTCGACGCCGCGTCCTACCCGTGCCTCCGGATGGACGAGGAGGAGCAGATCCGCTTCATCGCGCGGCTGGGCCCGAAGCTCAAGGCCGCCGGCCTCCGGACCGGGATCTTCGTCCACGACCACAACTGGGTGCTCCACCCGAACGACCGGCAGGTCCTCGGCGGCGACCGGAAGACGGAGCCGGTCGAGCTGGTGAACAAGATCCTCTCGGACCCGCGCGCCTCGCCATGGGTGGCCGGCTCGGCGTGGCACTGCTACTCCGGCGGCGTGGCCGAGATGCGGCGGGCCTACCAGGCGACGATCGCGGCGTTCCCCGACAAGCTGGTCTGCTGCACGGAGCTAAGCGGGTGGGGAATAAAGCGGGGCGCGTGGTTCGGCGACGTCGACTGGGGCCTGAAGCACAACTGGCTGGGCGGCCCCCAGAACGGGGCGTCCGTCGCGCTGCAGTGGAACCTGGCCCTGAACCACGAGCACGGTCCGACGCTGCGGACCGACTCGGCCGCCGTGGGGCTCGTGACGGTCCGGACCGACACGTACCGGGAGGTGGTCTTCGAGCGAGAGTTCTACGCGATGGCCCAGATCTCCAAGGCCGCGCGACCCGGCGCGCGGCGCGTCGAGACGACAGTGACCAGGGACGGACGGCCGGCCGGGGACCTCGAGACCCTCGGCTTCCGCCTGAAGGACGGGCACACGACCCTCGTCGTCTACAACAGCCGGCAGGAGGAGATCCCCTTCGAGGTCGCGTGCGACGGGGCGCGGTTCGCGTACACGATCCCCGGCCGCAGCCTCGCCACCTTCGCCTGGTGAGGCGCCCCCCTATTTCCCCGCGTCGTCCTTCCGGGGCGCCGGCGTGGCGTCGCCTTTCAGGTCCCCCAGGGCCCACTGGATGCCATCCAGGTAGTGCCTCAGGATGGCCGGGTTCGTCCAGACGTGGTCCTGGTGGCCGAACGAGCAGTAGAAGACGCGTCCCTGACCGTGCGCCTTGACCCAGCTGATCGCGTAGTCCGCGTCCTCGCGCTTCCCCGCCTTCGGGTCGAACTTGGGGTCCTTGGCCTGCGTGGCGGGGACGTCGATGCTCAGCAGGACGCGTTGCCGCTCCCGCGAGTAGGGCTGGGGATTCCGCGGGCCGAAGACGTACATCTCGTCGGTAATGGCGAACCCCTGCTTCCCGAAGGCGGCGTTGACCGGGTGGTCCGGGTCGTCGTTCCGGACCACGATCGCATAGTACGGGTGGCCGGTGAAATACCCGCCGATCATCTCGCCGTACTCCTTCCAGTTGTAGTAGCAGTCGGTGGCCGCGTGGCAGCCGATGAGCCCCTTGCCTCCGGCGACGAACTCCAGCAGGGCCTTCCGGGCGGCCTCCTCGCGGGGCTGTGCCGGGGGCAGCGCCGCCTGCTTCTGCTTCAGCTCCTCGATCTGCTTCCGCAGGGTCTCGGCCTCCTCGGGCGTCGGGGGCTTCTTCTTGTCGTTCAGCCTGCCGTTGAGCTTCCCGATCTCGCGGCGCAGGAAGGCGTGATCCTTGGGCGTCAGCATCTCGCCGGTGCACTGGTCCTGGAAAACGGCGTCGTACTGCGTCAGCGTCGCGGGATCGAAGACGGCGGGGTCGTCGGTGACGGTCGCCACGTACGCCCCCGTCTTCTGCCCCACCAGCTCGACCGCCCGGGCGGCCAGCGGGATGGAGCCGTGGTAGAAGCCGAGGGCCTGGGTGTAGACGAGGAGTTTCCGCGGCTTGGCGGGCTTCGCCGTGGCCTTCTCCGGCGCGGCCGCCAGGATCTTCTCCTCGACCGCCTTCGGGATTTCCGACGCCGCCGGCCGCGCCCCGAAGGCCGTCAGCCCGGCTCCCGCCACCACCGCCCAGACGGCATGCGCCGTGTTCATGGTCTCCCTTTCTTCAGGAAGGAAACGCTCAGGGGACGGGGATCGCCCCCGTCGTTGTCTCGACCGTCCCGCGGTCCTCCAGCGACCGGGCCCGCGCCCGCCACCGGGAACCCCTCCCTCTTGCGCGCCGCCGGCACGACATTACGGGGAATCGGACGGCACGCGCTACGGGCGCGCGAAAACCCGAACCCAGTCGACCTCGAAGCGGACGGGGTACGCGAGCCTCGAGGGGTCCCCGCCCGACTGGCCGCCAATCGCCTGGTTGAGGAGGAGGTAGTGGGGCTGCTTGAACGGGGCGAAGCCGTCCGGGTTGACGGCCTCCTTCTGCAGGGTCTCGTTCAGCAGCTTGTCGTCCACCGAGAGCCGGATCGCCTCCTCGTCCCAGTCCATCCGCCAGACGTGGAACTGCTTCGACCAGTCGGGCCCGCCGAGCTTCTCCAGGGGCGTACGGGTGTCGTCCCACTTCGCCTTCCATCGCTGGTCGGTCCCCCATGCGACGTTGGCGAGGAGCATGTTCCGGTAGTACTCCATGATGTCGATCTCGCCGTTGGAGGGCCACTCCTTCTTCACGCCGAGGGTCCAGAAGGCGGGCCAGCTGCCGAGGCGGGTGTCGATGCGGGCGCGCATCTCGAAGCGGCCGTACTGGAACTCGCGCTTGCCCTTGGTGATGAGGCAGGCGGAGGTGACCTCGATCTCGGGGCGGTTCTTCCAGCCGGAGCCGCCGGGCGTGTGGCCGGGGTTGGGCTTCTTCTCGCGGCGCGCCTCGATGATGAGGAACCCGCCCTTGCAGACGGCGTTCTCGGGCTGGTACCACTGGAGCTCCTCGTTGCGGACGAACCCGCGCTCGAAGTCCCACTTCGCCGGGTCGGGCGGGCCGTCCGCATTGAACTCGTCCTGCCAGAGCGGATTCGTGTCGGCAGCAGCCGCCGGGGAGATGGCGAGCGCGAGAATGGCGACATGCACGAGGATCGGGGTCCAGCCGCGCGGCATGCATCGCATGCGATTATCTCCTTTCCAGCCGGCCTGCTGCGTCAGCGGCCCGGTAGATCGCCGCCGTCCGGTCGAACGCCGGGTGGGCTGCGTTGACGAGTGTGAGGGGGCGCGGGGCGAGGCTGCCGAGCGCCTCCGGGATGTCGAGCACGCGCAGGACGTTCAGCAGCGCCGGGCCGTACGCCGCACCCGGCTCCAGCGGGCGGTGTGAGGGGGGCGGATCGACGACGACCACGCCCGCGATCGACGGCTCAAAGAGCGCGGCGTAGGCGCCGAGGATCCCGGCATTGCCGCGGCCCGCCACCTTCCAGGGGTCGCCCCCGCCTGCCGAGAGCGTGCGCGCGACCGTCATCACGTCCCAGACGCGCATTCCCTCGACCGTCCCGCCGAGGAGCGGCAGGATCCGCTCGATCGTGTTGGGCGGATTCTTCCGCGTCCACGCCGTCGAGCCGATGCCGCGCGTGCAGAGGAGGAGGGCGGACGCCTCGCCCACGACGGGCTTTGCCCAGGCGGGCAGCTCATCCGGCGGCTCGTCGGGATTGAGGACGATCAGCCAGCGCGCGCCGGTGCCGGCCTTGCCCGCGACGGCGTGCCACCTCACCTCGATCCCGTCTTCCGTCGTCATCCGGCACTGCATGGGCGCGTCGGGCGAGACCGCGCCTGCCGGGGCCTTGTCGGGCCACGCCGCAAACGTCTTCTTCCGGAGGCGATCGAGGAGATCCTTGCGCCAGGCGTCGAATCCGCCGGCGGCGGGGGGCTCGACCTTCGCGACGGGGACAAAGCTCTCGTCGATCCGCGTATTGAGCTGGTCGGCGGGGAGGTCCTTGTCCTCGGGGAAGACGCGGAGCTCCTCCGGCTCGTACCAGTGCTTCCCGTCGGGCTTGAGGCCGGCGTCGGGGTCCGCGACCGGGCGGAGGTCCCCCTTCAGGTGGCGGTT
>CAYUME010000076.1:7153-12215 GCA_964445475.1 uncultured Planctomycetia bacterium | reverse complement strand
CGCGGGTGCTGCAGTTCAACGGGGCCGGCTACGACGTGTACACGGCGGAGGGCGTAGGGACGGACTTCCCCCTGCTCCGCGGCGCCGGGTACTTCATCCGGTGCGCGAGCCTGTCGGGGTGGACGGTGACAAAATAGAAGTCCCCTCCCATCCGAACGCAGGCCCGATGTGATGGCCCGGGGGTTTGTCAGGCCCTTCGATTGTAGCCGCGCGCAAGCGCCTTCCTCTCTGTACTGAAAACGTCCCTGCGTCCAGTCGATTCACACCTTGACCGATCCGGCGCCTTGGCCTGACACTTCTCCCCTTTCTACCAGCCCATGGGAGGGGTATTCATGGCGTTCAACAGTCGAAACGTCTGCGCCGCTCCGGCGGGCCGTCGATTCCATCGCCGTGATGCTCATGCAGGTCTACAGGCTCGCCCGGGGCCGGGCGGCGGCGAGCGCGTCGCCGGTGGTGCGGACGTTGGCGGATCGGAGAAGAAGCGATGAGCCGGCAGCACTAGGCTTAGGTTTCGCTGGTGTTTCGGTATCGCGTTTTTTCCGCTGGGGATATAAACCAGTCGCGAGAGGCGTAATGTGGCCAACCCGCTGGCCTTACGCTGAGAGGACGCCATACAAGAAAATCGCCAGAATCCGCCGCTCTTTGAGAACTTCGTTCTACGCCCGAGGCCCGGCAGCGACACGGCAACCGCCTCACGTTGCCCGGTTTTGGCTGAGGCCGCCCTGGACTGCCGTGCCACATGGAAACGAGCGGCTGGGCCGGGAACGAACGTCCCCGTGAGCCCTCATTCTTTCTTGTTTTCCGCGTTCATCATTCCTCGTGTGGCGGCAATCTGGATCCTCTTGGGCATCTCGGCGCCCTGGAGGAGGCCGTACAGGCTTTTCGCGTCGGTAGGCTCGCCGTCGGCCAGCAGCCGCTCGGCGCAGATCAGGCAGGCGTCGGCGGCCGGGACCTTCACTGCGTCGGGCGCTTGCTTGACGAAGGCGCCCAGCGCCTTGGCCGCCTCCGGCGTGCCGATCAGCGCCAGCGCCTTGCAGGCGGCCGTGGCGGTCAGGGGATCGGCATCGCCCAGGCACGTGGCGATCGCGGCGGTCGCGGCCTTGTCGCGGCGCACGCCCAGCGAGCCGATGAGGCCCGGCTTGGTCTCGGCGGACGCCTTGGGCAGCGCGGCGCGGAGGGCGTCGCCGGCGGCGGTGTCCTCGAGGCGCTCCAGGGCGAAGCGCGCGATGTGCGACGTGTTCTTGTCGCCCAGCAGCGCGGCCAGGGCGTTGACGGACGTCTTCGTGCCGATCACCCGGAGCCGGCGGCAGATGAAGTCCTGCGCGGATCTCGAGACCCCGCCCGCCAGGGTGTCGACGAGGGCCTTTTCGAGCTTCGCGCGCGCCGCGGCGTCGCCGTGCGTGGCGTTGACGGCCGCGTCGATCGAGCCCAGGGTCTCGCGGTCGACGCCCCAGTCGTAGGTCTTGAGGGACGCGAGCGCCTCGTCCAGGGTGAGCTTCTTGGGCGGCTCGGCCTGGGCTCCGCCGACGCCGGTGCCGGCGGCCGCCGGGATCAAAGAGGGGTTCGTCATGATCCGGTCTCCTTGTGCAATGTTTGAATTCCTGCTCAAAGCACCCAGGGCTCCCTGCGCGGGACGTCGACCAGGCGGTTCGCTTCGGCGTCGTCCACGAACTGCTGCTTGACGGTGTCCCATTTCAGGGAGCGCTCGAGCTGGTAGCAGGCAATGAACAGGTGGCACACCGCGGCCGAGTGAACGGCGAATTCGATATCGCGGAACGGCCGCTTGCGCGTCTTGACGCAGTCGATGAAGTCGCCGTAGATCCCGCCGGTTCCCGCGTATCCCGGCACGGGCTTGGGCTCGACTTTCTCGTCCGAGCCTTCGACCTGCATGTTTTTCATGCCCGGGCGGTTGTGGTGGATCAGCTTGCCGTTGGGGAAGCGGCAGGTCGCATGCTTCTTGCCGTTCTCGTTGTGGAAGACGACCTCCTCGGGCTCGAGCTCGCGCACGTCGATGGCGAACGTCGCGCCGCCGAAGTGGTGCGCGCCCCAGTCGGTCATGCCGCCGCCGGAGTAGTCCACGAACGAACGCCAGCACGTTCCGTTGATGTTGAAGCTTCCGCTGCAGCGGTGGGGGTGGTACGGGGCCCAGGGAGCCGGTCCCAGCCACAGGTCCCAGTCGAACCCCTCGGGGATCGGCTCTTCCTTCTTGTTGCACTCCATCGGCAGGGGGCCGACGTTGACGTTGATCGACTTGACCTTGCCCTTCTCGCCCCCCCAGCAGGCGTTGACCACGCCGCGGTAGTCCTGCAGCACGCGCTGGCTGCCGCCGGAGACCACGCGCTGGTAGCGCCGGGCGGCCTCGATCATCAGCTTGCCCTCGCGGAGCGTCTTGGTCTCGGGCTTCTGGCAGTAGACGTCCTTGCCGTTGCGGCAGGCTTCGATCACGATCAGCGCGTGCCAGTGGTCCGGGGTGGCGCAGTGGACCGCGTCGATGTCGGGGCGCGCGAGCAGCTCGCGGAAGTCGTTGTAGGTCTTGCAGTCCGAGTTCTTGTAGTGGTCGTCGACTTTCTTCTTCGACTGGTCGCGATTCCGCTGCTGCACGTCGCACGCGGCGACGTACTGGACGTCGTTGCGACCCAGGAAGGCGCCTTGGTCGCCCCGGCCCATGTTGCCGATGCCGATGCCGCCCATGACGATCCGCTCGCTGGGGGCGGCGCGGTCGCCCTGGCCCAGGACCGTGTCCGGGACGAGGTAGGGCAGGACCACGGCGCTCCCCGTCGCTTTCAGAAAGGTCCTCCGCCCGAGCACGGCCCCCTTGTCCTTCCCTGGCTCCGGCTTCCGATTGGCCACGGGTTCACCCTTTCATGGGGTTTGCGAGAAGGCCCGGGATTTGTCAGCCCCCTCGAGGGGAGCCGCGCGCAAGTGCCTTTCTCTTATTATACGGAAAGCGTCCTCCCGTCCAGTCGATTCACACCTTTTCATTGACCGCGCCATGGCCTTTGCCCGACACGCTGTGGTAGTCCAGCGGTTTTGAATGCCGCCTTGTCATAGGGCAAAAGGGCCATCACCCTCAGGCATTGCGAGTGTCAATGGCCGGTCGATTTCTCGCCTTTGAATGCGCGTTGTTTTCTGCCGTTCAAGGTCGCTGGCCTATCACACTGGATCGGGGTTGTTCCCCGCCTTGGGGGAACGGCACAGGCGTCGGGGAACCAACCCCTCCCGCGCGTTGGGGACTTCACAGTTTGCGGGGCCGGCAGGGATGCCGGCGCTACATCTGGCGCGACCTCTGTCGACGGTCTCGCCGGGTACACGTCACGATAGCGGCCCCCTCGACCCGATCGGGCGACGATTGACCGGCGGAGAGGGGAGCCGTCATGGTGACATGCGCCCGTCGTGACGTTCACCCGCCTTCGCCCGGAAGCCCCACCCCTGTGGGGTGGGGAGGAAGGGCCGGGCCGGACCTCGTTTACGATTCAGGTCAGGCTTCGGCGGGTTTCGCAAGGTTGTTGCTGTTGGAAGCCCCGCCCCTCCGGGGCGGGGAACTTCACTGTCCAGGTCATTTCGCAGCCCCGCCCGCCTCCAGGTGCTTCCCGAACCACGACGTCATCGCCGCCCACATCTCCGGCGTATAGGCGTGCCCCAGCCCCGGCACGATCTCGCCCCGGAAGTGCTCCGGCAGCCCGTAGAGCCCGTACACCCCCTTGCAGAAGTCGTAGATCGTCCGCGTCCCCGCCGGGGGCGTCAGCGTGTCCTTCTCCCCGCAGAAGTCGAGGTACGGCCGCGGGGCGATCAGGCTCACGACCGCCTCCGTGTCGAAGTGCTTCAGCACCCCCGGCACATAATAGTAGATGCCGTGGCCGTTCAAGCCCCCCGCCGCGATCAGCTCCTGGTAGCGCGTCAGGCAGCAGATGCCGACGGCCGCGGCGACGCGCTCGTCGAGCGCGGCCAGCCACCACGCGCGGGTGCAGCCCATGCTGATGCCGGTCGCCCCGATCCGCTTCGCGTCGACTTCCGGACGGGACGCAAGGTAGTCGAGGGCGATCTGGTCGTCGCGGAGCATCATGCCCGTGAAGGTCCGCCCCATCCAGAGGAAGGTCTTGCTGAGCGCCAGCTCCTCCGCCCCGCCCTTTTCTTTCGGTCCGCCCGGCCCCTGCCCCTGCCGCTCGCCGAAGGCGTAGGCGTCGGGAGCGAAGACGACGTAGCCGCGCTTGACGAGGTCCTCGCCGCGCTTCCCGTCCTTCGCCGGCGTCTCCCGGAAGAGCTCCTCCTTGCCGAGGCCGTATTCCCCGCCGTGCCAGTGGAGCCAGAGGATCGCGGGGAAGGGCCCCGCGCCTTTCGGGACCAGGAGATAGGAGGTGATCTTCGCCCCCGCCCCGTTGTCGATCGCGAGGTGCTCGAACCGGTACCCGTCGCGTTCCTCCTGCTTGACGACCTCGACCGCCGGCTTCTCCGGACGCGGCGGGAGGTCGCCGAGGAGCGTCCAGAGCGTCTTCCGCGTCTGCTCCCGACGGCGCTGCCACTCGGCCAGGTCGGTGGGCACGGGATAGTCGGGCGCCCTGACCTCGGGAAAGGTGGGCGGCAGCGGCATCGACGGCTCCCGGCTCTCGGCGGCGGTCATGAGGCCCCCCGGAAGAAGGCACGCTGCAACCACGACGAAGTGTCTCACGGTCCCCTCCTTCGCCGGCGCCCTGCGGCCACCGCGCGTGGCAGCCCGCCCCGGCTATTCGAACAGGGTGTGGACATAGAACACCTGCTGCGGGCTGAAGCTCGTCACCGCGTTCGGATCCTGGGTCGTACCGGCCCCCCCGATCACATAAATGCAGTTGTTGAATGCCACGACCGCGTGCTTCCGCAGCGAGCCGCCGAACGACTCGCTCGCCCAGGTGTTGTTCCACACGCTGTAGACAAACCGGAACCCGTCGTTGTTCGGATATCCCCCGACCAGGATAATCCTCCCGTTGAGGACAGCGGCCCGCCATCCGGCGTCGTCGGTGTCGGGCACATCGGCGCGGATCGTCCGGGTGAGACGGGCGCAGTCGTATTCCCAGGTGGAGGGGCTATC
>CAYUME010000076.1:0-7143 GCA_964445475.1 uncultured Planctomycetia bacterium | reverse complement strand
ACGCATCCCGACGGCCGCCGCGGCCTCGAAGCCCGGAATGGGGGAATCCCCCGTGAACGTGGGCCGGTCCCACTGGTTGAGGGACACGACATAACGGTAACAGGTGCCGTTCTGGAACACGGCGTACAGGTCGCTGCCCAGGTTGAATACGGCCATCCCCTTCCCGTCCTCCGGCAGGGCGGCCTTCGCGCTCCAGGTCCCCGTCGTGATGTTGTAGCACTCGTTGACGGTCGCATGGGCCCCGTCACCGCCCATGGCGAACAGCAGCTCCTCGACGCCCGTCTTGAGATGCTGGGTGAAGGCGGCAGCGGCCAGGTACTTGCGCGGTGTCAGGAGAGCGGTCACGCCGCTCCAGGTATTCGCGACCGGATCGTACCGCTCCACGATCGTGTTGTACACGCCGGTGCTGATCTCCCCCCCCAGCACGTAGATCGTCCGGTTCGCGACGACGGCCGCGCCGTCCGTCCGGTCCCAGCCCAGGACAGAGACGGGGGGGGACCGGACCGGCGGGACGACGATCGTTGTCTCGGAGTTGTAATAGCCGGCGGGCGGGACCGGGGAACACGTCAGGATGGACGCCCCCACGGGCACCGCGATGACATCGCCGCCCCCCCCTCCGGTCAAGCCGTAGTGGCTGTCCGCATAGCCCTTCGTCACGAAATGGCTGGCGCCGGTCGGGTCGGCCCCGGACACGGTGCCGGTGAAGCGCCCGGCCCCGGCCACATCCAGCCGGTAGGCGGGATCGAGCGAGAGGACGCCGAGGGCCCCGGAGCCCGCGATCCAGAAGCTGCCGGCCTGCGCCGACGACGACTGGACCTGGACGTACTGGTCGGACCCCGTCCGCGGGGCGAAGTCGGTCGAGTCCAGCCCGTCCAACCGGTCCGCGTCGGCGGCCCAGGCGGCTCTCTTCGCCCACATCGCGTAAGGGCTCGCCGTCAGCGCGTAGCGCGGCGCCATTTCGGCATCGGCCCCGGCCTGCACGCTCATCCAGTACGGCACGCTGAAGTCCGCGGCCCCCCAGCCTGCCGCGCCCAGCGAGACCCCGAAGAGCCCGCCGGACACCGTCACGCCCGTCTTCGTCTCGGACCAGATCTCGTCTCCCTCGGTCTCGGCATTGTACAGCCGGAAGGTCAGGGTGACGGGACCTTCGAGGGGCGCCCCGTCCTGGTCCGTCAGCCGCCCCTGGAATCCGAGCCGCTCCGGCATCTGAGACCAGGCGGACGGCAGGGCGGCCGACAGGACCGCCACGACGCATGCGACGCACCCTGCGCACCGGATCATGGGATTCACCCTCCAAGACGCCGCACCCGGGAAAGCGGCCTCCTCGGGCACTCGGCCGGCAACTGACAACATCTGTCCGCGGCTCCCTGCGGAAGAAGTCCCAGTCTGGAGTATACCGATGTAAGCGACCTCCGTCATGCTTCTCGTGGCGCGTCCGGCCGTCCCGGCCTCCGCCGCGCCCCCTGTCGTCATCTGGGCGGGAGACCCCGTCCGGCCCGGCGACGGCTCGATCAAGCTCGTCCTCGGCAAGGACGCCCGGGGCGGCGACCCGCCCAAGGATGACACCCCGGGCCTCTACGCCGGGCTCCTCGACGAGGTCAAGGACTGGACCCGGGCGCTCCGCGCGGAGGAGGTGAAGACGAAGTGCGACGCGGGACGGTAGCCGCCCCCGCGTCGGGTGCCGCGCGTCGCCGGCCCTTCGACGCGAACCGGTGTACGCCCGCCCCGTCGCAGACCCGGCACCGCGTCATCTCGAAAAAAAAGAGGGGCGGGATCCGATCCCGCCCCTCGGCGTGCCTCCCGGGGTGTGCCGGCCCGGCTACGGGCCCTTGACGTCGTAGCAGAGCAGCACGTCCTGGTCGCGAAGGTACAGCTTCCCGCCGAAGACGACGGGGTGGGGCCAGCTGTTCTTGTCGCTCCGGTCGGGCTGGTCGAATCGCCCCGTCTCCTTGTATCCCGTCGGCGTCGCCTCGACGAGGGCGATCGTCCCCGCCCCCTTCTCGCTCCGCACGACCAGGTGGCCGTCCGCGTACGTGATCGATCCCTTGCCGACGCTCTTGTCCTGCCACGCGACCTTCCCCGTCTTCATCTCCATGCAGACCAGCTGGTTCTTGTTGGTGAGGCCGTAGAGGTGCTCGCCGACCAGCACCACGCCGCCGTGGTGGTTCTCCAGCTCCTTGCCCGCATACGCCTCCTGCGCGCCGCCGGCGGTCAGGCGGAAGCCGTTGTGCCCGACGCCGTACCCGGAGCTCACGAAGACGACCCCGTCGTGGTAGACCGGGTCGGGGACGACGGCGGTCTTGCCGGGCCGGGCGGCCTTCCAGACCACCTGCCCGTTGGCGGCGGCGATCCCCGCCACGCTCGCGTCGGTGAAGACGAGGTACTGCCGGATCTTCCCGATCTCGACGGGGACGAGCGAGGTGTAGGCCGCGGAGTCGGTCAGGTCCTTGCTCTGCCAGAGCGGGGCGCCGGTCGTCTTGTTGAGGGCGAGGACCGTCCCCTTCGGGCCGCCCGGCGTGACGGCGACGACGTTCCCGTCCAGCAGAGGCGACTCCGAGTAGCCCCACCCGGACATCATCTTCCCGCCGAAGTCCTTCTCGAGGTTTTTGCGCCAGACCTCCTTGCCGGTGGCCGCCTGGACGCAGACCAGGTCGCCGTACTGGCCGAGGGAGACGACGAGCGTGCCGTCGGTTGCGGGCGTGGCGCGCGGGCCGGGGTAGCCGCCGCCGCCGCCCGGCTTGCCCACGGGCGCCGCCCAGAGCTGCTTGCCGGTGGCGAGGTCGAGGGCGAGGATGGCGCTGCCGTCGGCCTGGTCGCCCATCGTGAAGTTCTTGCCGACCGCGAAGGAGACGGCGGAAAAACCGCCGCCGAGCCCCGTCGCCTTCCAGGCGAGCGCCGGCCCGCCCTGCGGCCACTGCTTCAACAGGCCCGTGTCCGGCGAGTGGTTGTCCCGTTTCGCCCCGTGCCACTGGTTCCACTCCAGCCCCTTCTCGCCGGCCGCCTTGGAGAGGGGGGCGGCGAGGAGCGGGGCGGACGCCAGGAAGCCGAAGGCGGCCGCCGCGATCCATCGGGCTGGCCGGGCGAAATCGGGGCGGAAGCGGGGCATCACGGGGATCTCCTTGAACGGGGTCGGGCGCTCCGGGAACCGGTCCAGACGGGCCGTATTTGGCCAAAAGACGCAATACCCATCAATATAAATCACGACGGAAAGGGGGCCGGGTTCCGGGATCGGGGATCCCTCGACGGCCCGCCCCGGCCCCGCTCACCCCTGCACGTTGATGTGCACCACCTTCGCCGGCGGGAACCCGTTGAAGTACGTCGACGAGGCATGGCTGTAGGCGCCGATGTTCTCGCTGTAGACGAGGTCGCCCAGCTGGAGATCGGGGAGCTCCTCGGCCATCGAGATCGTGTCGAGCGCGTCGCAGGTCGGCCCGAAGACGGAGGAGATCAGCGTCGGCCCCTTCTTGAACGCCTTCAGGTGGTACTGGCAGTGGTCGAAGATGATGCCCGAGAATGTGTGGTAGACGCCGTCGTCGATGTAGTAGCAGGGCTTCCCGCCGCGGACCGCCTTGCCGATGACCTTCGCCACGAGGGACCCCGCCGTCGCGACCATGAACCGCCCCGGCTCGGCGAGGATCTCCATGTGCTTCGGGAAGAGGCGCTTGAACTCGGCGTTGAGCTTGCGGGCCAGCTCGCGGAAGGGCTTGACCGTCGCGTCGTACGGCGCGGGAAAGCCGCCGCCGATGTCGAGGATCTTGACCTGCTTGTGCCCGCGGTCCCACGCCTCCTTGAAGATGCTGGCGGCCAGGTTCAGCGCCTGGACGTAGTTCTCGAAGTTGGTGGTCTGGCTGCCGACGTGGAAGCTGAGCCCCTCGACGACCAGCCCGGCCTTGAAGGCGATGTCGATCAGGTCCGCGGCCTCGCCGGGCGGGGCGCCGAACTTGGAGGAGAGCTCCACCATCGCCCCCGTGTTCGGCACCTTCAGGCGCAGCAGCAGGCCCGCGTGCGGGGCGTGCCGCTTGATCTTCC
This sequence comes from uncultured Planctomycetia bacterium, assembly GCA_964445475.1. GTDB lineage: Bacteria > Planctomycetota > MHYJ01 > CAYUME01 > CAYUME01 > CAYUME01. The sequence continues at coordinate 3,114 of CAYUME010000076.1, read as the reverse complement.
GGACCTCCTCGACGTTGTCGTACGTCACCAGCGGCTTGTACTGGTCCAGCGCCTGGAGCGTCTCGACCGCCTTGATCGGGTTGGCGTAGATGATCTTGTCCCAGATCCAGTCCTGCCGCGGCCGCGCGGGGAGGTGCCGGATGTGCTCGTAGACGATCCGGAACTCGGGCATCGAGGCCACGTCGAAGCTCGCCCCGGACCGGTAGAGCGTCCGGACGATCGCCGGGTCGGGATTCGCCTTCACGGCGTAGTAGGCCTGCACGCGGGGCAGGTGCCGCTTGAACTCGGCGTAGTTCCGTCGCAGGGCCGCATGGTCGACGACGAAGAGCGGCGTGCCGTACCGCTTCGCGAGCGACTGGAGCGTGTGGGGAGCGACCACGTCAGATCCCCTCCGAGACGAGGAAGTTCTTGAACTGCCACGGGTCGTCCGCGTCGACGGACGGCCGGTTGTAGCCCGCGAAGGCGTTCTGGAGATGCTTCAGCGGCGTCCAGTCGGACGGCTTCGAGATGAACCGCCCGAGGTACGGCCGGGAGAGCTTCAGGATATAGTCGTGGGGCAGGTCGTCCGGGACGAGCACCCCGCGGGCCGGGTTCTCGATCATCCAGTGGGCCGCGGCTACGACCGAGATGGCGACCTGCAGGGTCGTCGCGTTCTGGTGCGGGACGAGCTTCCGGGACTGCTCGATGCTCAGGTCGCTGCCCGTCCACCAGCTGTTGAAGGCGTGGCCCATCAGCAGCGCGCCGAGGATGTCCGCGCCGCCCGTGATCTCGTCGCTCATGATCCGCTGGTCCTCGACCAGGCGGTAGTCGTAGCCCCGCATCTCGTTGAGCGAGGCGATGGCGCAATCGCACGGGCAGTAGGCGTAGTGGACCGTCGGCCGGTAGACCGCCGTGCCGTTGTTCCAGACGGTGAGCGCGTCGGAGATCGTGAAGGCCTCGCCGTGGCGCACGACCATCCCGTGGATGGTGCAGTCCGGGACCCAGGAGCGGACCCAGGTGTTGATCCCCATGCGCGCCAGGCAGATCTGGTTCCGGGGCCCCTCCGGGTGCTCGTAGGCCAGGGCGGGCAGCTCCTTCTCGTGCGTCCCCCACCCCATCTCCGCCGTCGTCGTCCCCTCCTCGCGAAAGCCCTCGATGCTCCAGGTGTTGACGAACTCGTCGACCTGCTTGGGCCGGTCCGTGACCTGCGTGTCGCGCTCGCTGCAGTGGATCACCTTCACGCCCAGCTTCATCGCGAGCCGGCTGAACGTCCGGTCCGCGACGAGCTGCCGGAGCTCCTCGGCGTACTTTCCCGTCGCCCGCTTGTCGGCCAGGAGCCGGTTCGCGATGTCGATCAGCCCCTGCTTGGTGAAGTGCGAGATGAGGCCCGGATTAGCGCCGTGCTCCAGGACGGCCGTGGGGCCTTTCGTCTTCCACGCCGCCTTCATCTTCCGGATGGCCAGGTGCCGCCAGTAGAGCGTCCGCTCCGTCGGGTGCTTGTTCGGCGCCCCCGCGTAGGGGTCCCAGAGCTCGACCGACGTGTTGACGTAGAGAACGCCCCGATCGTGGCACCACTGCAGGATCTCGCAGCAGCCGATGTTCCAGGCCAGGTCGACCAGCAGGTCGCCCGCACCGAGGTACTGGCCCAGCAGGGACCCCAGGTTCTCGCGCGTGACCCGCTTGCGGACGAACCGGACGCCCTTGGCCGTCCAGGGTTTCAGGGCCTTCGCCCGGTCCTCGAAGTCCATCACCGTGACGTGCTTCGGGGAGACCTTGAGGTGCTTGAAGAGGATCGGCAGCGCGCACTGCGCCACCGCGCCGTAGCCGACAAAGAGGATCTTGTTCTTGAACTCGATCATGACGCCCTCCTTCTTCCGTTCACCTGAACCGCCTGCCCGCGCCCGGGGCCCGGCGCACGCCCCGACCACTCGGGGGGGCGGATGCTACCACACCCCGCAGGTCCTGCCAAGTCTTAGCGCCACGCCGGCCGCCCGGTCCGCGGCACCGACGCGCGTGCGCCGGCGGCGCGGGGGCTTGTGTCGACGCCCTCCCGCGGATATGATCCCCTCCCGGATCGGGACGCGCGTCCCCTCCGCCGCCCCACGGGCCGCCCCTCTTCGAGGACGCCTCCATGAACGCCGCCTCCCTCCCCCTCCCTGCGGGCTTCTCCGCCGCCGGCGTCCACGCCGGGCTCAAGGACGGCGGCAAGCTCGACGTCGCCGTGATCCGCTCCGACCGCCCCGCGGCGGTCGCCGGTCGCGTCACCACCAACGCGGTCAAGGCCGCTCCCGCCCGCCACACCGAGGCGGCGCTGAAGGCCGGCCGGCCCGTCCGCGCCCTCGTCGTCAACACCAAGAATGCCAACGCCCTCAACGGCCGGCGCGGGATGCAGGACCTCGAGCGCATCGTCCGGGAGTCCGCCCTTCTCCTCCGCGTCAAGCCCGCCGAGGTCCTCATGCACTCCACCGGCGTCATCGGCGTGCCGATGCCCGTGGAGAAGATCCTCGCCGGCGTCCGGGCCGCGGTCCCGCGCCTCTCCCCCGACGGCGGGCGGGACGCCGCCACCGCCATCCTCACCACCGACCTTGTCGCCAAGACCTCGACCCGCACCGTGACCGTCGGCGGTGTCACCGGCCGAGTCACCGGCTTCGCCAAGGGCTCGGGGATGATCCACCCCTGCATGGCCACCATGCTCGCCTACGTCTTCACCGACCTCGCCGTCCCGCGCCCGCTCCTCGACCGGGTCGTGGGCGAGGCGGTGGACCGGAGCTTCAACAGCATCACGGTGGACGGGGACACGTCGACGAACGACACCGTCCTGCTGCTGGCCAACGGAGCGGCGGGGAACACGCCCCTGAAGGCGGGAGCCCCCGGGGCAAAGGCCTTCGCGGCGGCCGTGCAGGCGGTCTTCCTCGACCTCGCCCAGGCGATCGTGCGCGACGGCGAGGGGGCGACGAAGTTCGTGACGATCGCGGTGAAGGGCGCGAAGACAGACGCGGAAGCGAAGCGGGCCGCCAAAGCGGTCGCCAACTCCCCGCTGGTCAAGACCGCCCTCTTCGGCGCCGACCCGAACTGGGGCCGCATCCTCGCCGCCGTCGGCTACTCCGGCGCCCGCGTCGACGAGTTCAAGGCCCG
>CAYUME010000075.1:0-12222 GCA_964445475.1 uncultured Planctomycetia bacterium | reverse complement strand
CAACGTCTCGAGGCCGGCGAAACGTCCCGGGATTCCGGGAACGATGTCGTCGTGCGGGCCGCCGCGCCGATCGGCGCCCATTGTACTTAACACAAAGGGAATCCCGTATCATCTCTTATTCCGCGCCCGTCCAATCTCGCGTATGATCGCACGGGAGCCGGGATCCCGGCCAGCGCGCGGCACCCGGACAGGAGCCACATCGATGACGAGGATCCTCCCGCGCCGACGCCTGGCGGCATGCCTCGCGCTGGGGCTGCTGGCCCCGCGGCCGGCGCCGGGGGCCGAATCGCTCCCGTACGCCGTCGTCGACACGGGCCAGGAGCGCTGCTACGACGCGCAGGCCGAGATCCCCTACCCCCGGCCGGGCGCCCCCTTCCACGGCCAGGACGCACACTACGCCGCCCACCCGCCGCGCTATCAGGACAACGGCGACGGCACCGTTTCCGACCTCGTCACCGGGCTGATGTGGCAGAAGGACCCCGGCGCGAAGAAGACGTTCCGGGAGGCCGTCGACGGGGCGGCGGCGTGCCGGACCGGCGGCCACGCGGACTGGCGGCTGCCCTCGATCAAGGCGCTCTACTCGCTGATCCGCTTCAGCGGCGTCGACCCCGACCCCCGCAGCGAGGAGACGGGCCGCCGGAAGCCGTTCATCGACACCGGCGTCTTCCTCTTCAAATACGGGGACGCCGCGAAGGGCGACCGCCTCATCGACTCGCAGTTCGCGACGTGCACCCGGTACGTCAGCACGACGATGACGGGCAACGAGACGATGTTCGGCGTCAACTTCGCCGACGGCCGCATCAAGGGCTATCCCATAGGCAGCCCCGGGGGCCGCCGCGAGAAGACGTACCATGTCCTGTACGTCCGCGGCAACCCCCGCTACGGGACGAACGCCTTCCGCGACAACGGCGACGGCACGGTCACGGACGACGCCACCGGGCTCACCTGGATGCAGGTGGACAGCGGCCACCTCCAGGCGGGCAAAAAGGGCGACGGCCGGATGGACTGGCCGGAGGCGCTCGCGTGGGCGGAGGGGCTCACGTACGCCGGCCGCTCGGACTGGCGGCTGCCCAGCGCCAAGGAGCTCCAGAGCCTCGTGGACTACGCCCGCTCGCCCGACACGACGCAGTCCGCGGCCATCGACCCGGTCTTCCGGGTCACCCCCATCACGAACGAGGGGGGAAAGCCGGACGCCCCCTGGTACTGGACCGGCACGACCCACGTCGGCGCCTCCCGCGCGGTCGCGGCCGTCTACGTGGCCTTCGGCCGGGCGCTCGGGTGGATGCAGGACCGCCGGAGCGGGGCGACCGTCCTCCAGGACGTCCATGGGGCGGGCGCACAGCGCAGCGACCCCAAGATGGGCGACCCGTCGCAGTTCCCCCGGGGCCGGGGGCCCCAAGGTGACGTCGTCCGCATCTATAACCACGTCCGCTGCGTCCGCGGCGGCGGGGCCGAGCCCCGGGCGGAAGGCCCGGCCGTGGAGGCGGCGGCGCCGGCCTCCGCCGGGCGGGAGTCGACAAATCCCTTCATGCGGCGCGAGGACCGGAACGGGGACGGCAAGGTCTCCCGCGAAGAGTTCCGCGGCCCCCCGGAGCACTTCGACCGCCTCGACCTCAACGGGGACGGCACCCTGACCGAGGACGAGACGCCGAAGGGCCCGCCGCCCGGCCGCGAGCCGATGCCCCCCCCGTAGGTCGACCGCCGGCGGCCGCGCCCGCATCCTTTGATCGACACGCGCGTCGACAGCCGGTAGAATCCGTCCCGATGCGATTCCTCCAGGACGCCCGCCCCTCGCTTTCCGGCGCGCTCGCCCTCGTCCTCGCCGGCGCGGCCGCCCCGGGCTGCCGGGCGCCCGTGCCCTACCGGGTCGAGTCCCTGACGGAGGAGCTGTCCGCGGCGCACGCGCTGGATCCCGCCTTCTACAGGAAAGCCACGCGCGTCCAGGGCATCCTCATCGCCTCCTCCGACCGCGTCTCCGACTACGCCCACCTCGAGACGGCGTACCAGTTCGACCAGGTCATGCGGGGCCTCGACCCGGCGGTCGCCCGGCGCATCCGCGACCGGAAGGTGCTCTGCCTCCTCGTCGGCCACGCGGAGCTGACCTCCGACCTGCCGCAGTTCGCCAGCACGAAGACCGGCCAGGAGCTCGACTTCTACAACTGGCGGCAACGCGGTTTCCTCGCCTGGAAGGACGGCCGGCCCACCGTCCTCTTCTCCGAGGAGGACGTGCTCCAGTACGAGGGCGGCATGCAGCTCGAGAGCATCGTGATCCACGAGTTCGGCCACGTCGTCCACGGGGCGGGCTTCGACACGGCGCTGCAGGACCGCCTGACCGCGACCTTCCAGGCCGCGAAGGCGAAGGGGCTCTGGAACGACGGCCGCGCCGCCCAGCGGTTCCGGCGGGTCAAGAGCCAGACGCCCGTCAGCCTGCGGGAGGCCCTGGTGAAGGCCTTCCCGAACGAGTCCGTCGAGCTGCTCACGAAATGCCTCGACGGCGGCGACATCCTCGTCAACGGGAAGCCCGCCCACGCGACGGTCGCGGTCACGAAGGACGACAAGGTGCTGATCGTCTTCGGCGGCGAGAAGCGGTGCTACGCCGGCAAGAACCGGGCGGAGTACTGGGCGGAGGGCCTGCAGGACTGGCTCGACACCAACCGCACGATGGACCACGACCACAACCACATCCACACGCGGGAGCAGCTCATCGCCTACGACCCAGGCCTGGCGGCGCTCTGCCGGGACGTGCTGGGTGCGTCGGCGTGGCGCTTCGTCCCGCCCCGCGACCGCGCCGGCCAGGGGCACCTCCGGGGCTACGACCCCGCCGCGGCGCCCGTGAAGGAGCCGCTCGAGCACATCGAGAACGCGGCCTACGACTACTACGATGCCTATTGGAAAGACTACTGGCAGCGGCTCTACGACAAGCACGGGCTCACGCGACCCGCCGCGGCGCCCCGCGGTCGCGATCAGGACGCGAAGTAGGAGGGCGCGTTCCCCGGTTTCCACTTGATGTTGCAGCCGATCGACGGCTTCTGCGCCGCCGGGACCGGCTTCCCGCCCAGCACCGCATCGAGCGCGGACCTCAGGTCCTCCCCCGTCACGGGGACGTCGTTGCCCGGCCGGCTGCCGTCCATTTGGCCGCGGTAGACGAGCCGCCGGTCCCGGCCGTACAGGAAGAAGTCGGGCGTGCACGACGCGCCGAAGGCTTTCGCCACCGACTGGTCGCCGTATTCCCAGTACAGGAAGTCGTGCTGCCGCTGTCCCCCCTTCCCCAGCAGCGTCGGCAGGAACGAGAGGCCGTCGATGTCGCCCGGGACCTTCGCGCCGCACGCCTCGGCGAGCGTCGGCATCACGTCGGCGAAAGAGCAGAGGTGATCCGTGACGGATCCGGCCTTGATCCGGCCGGGCCAGCGGACGAGGTAGGGGACCCGGAGGCCGCCCTCGAGGAGGCTCCCCTTGCCGCCGCGGAAGACCGTCGCGTTGGGCTCGAAGACCCCGCGGGGGTGCTCCGCGTCCCGGAAATAGGCCTGACCGCCGTTGTCCCCGCTGAAGAAGACGATCGTGTTCTCGTCGATCCCGAGCTCCTTCAGCAGCGCCAGGATCTCGCCCATGTAGCGGTCCGCCATGTGGATCATCGCCGCGTACCTGTTGGGGTCGCTGTCCCGGCGCTGCCCCTTCCCGCCCAGCTTCAGGTCCTTGAAGAGCAGCCAGGAGGGGTCGTCCTCGGGCATGCCCCAGAGGCCGTGCGGGAGGATGTAGGGCAGGTAGCAGAAGAAGGGGCGGTCCTTGTGCTTCCGGATGAAGGCGAGCGCCTCGCTGTGGATGAGGGCCTGGGAGAACTGCCTGCCCGTGTGGTAGTCCCCGGTGTTGCCCTCCAGCATCTCCCGCTCGCCGTTGCGGATCAGGAACGCCGGGTAGTAGCTGTGGGCGTGCACCTGGTGGTAGTAGCCATAGAAGGGGTCGAAACCGTGGAGCTCGGGGGCGCCGGTGGAGCCGGAGTCGCCGATGCCCCATTTCCCGAAGCCGCCGGCCGCGTACCCCGCCGACTTGAACATCTCGCCCAGGGTGAACTCGTCCGCGGCGATGGGCATGCCCCCGCCGTTCGCGCGCACCTGGCAGTGCCCCAGGTGCTTGCCGGTCAGCAGCACGCAGCGCGTCGGCGCGCAGACCGGCCCGCCGGCGAGGCACTGCGTGAAGCGCATGCCCTCCGCCGCCAGGCGGTCCAGGTTTGGCGTCTTCAGGATCTTGTGCCCCATGCACGAGAGCTCGAAGTAGCCGATCTCGTCCAGCATCATGTAGACGACATTCGGCTTGCCGGCCCGGTCCTGCGCCGGGAGGGTCGGGGGCGACGCCAGCGCGAAGGCGAGGGCGCCCGCCGCCAGGAGGACATCGCGTCGTTTCATGGGGTCCCTTTTGCTGTCCGGCGGGGGCCCCGGTCGCGAAAGGCGAAACCGGGGACCCGGCGTCTTCCTTATCAGGGATAGAAGGTCACATGATCCATACAGGAAACGTTATATATGGTATCGTTCGCGGAAACGGCCCCCCCCATCCGGAGGCGAACCGCATGGTCCCGTCCGCCCGACGGCTTGCCGCGGCGTTGCTCCTCCTCGTCCCGCCCGCGTGGCTGCACGGCGCCGAAGCGCCGGCGAACTGCTGGCCGCAGTTCCGCGGCCCCGGCGCGTCCGGCGTCAGCGCCGTCACCGGGCTGCCCGACGCGTGGAGCGCGACGGAGCGCGTCGCGTGGAAGACGCGGATTCCCGGCCGGGGCTGGTCCTCGCCGGTCGTCTGGGGCGACCGGGTCTTCGTCACCACCGCGATCAAGGAAGGCGGCGAGCTCGAGCCGGTCAAGAAGGGGCTCTACCTGGGCGGCAACCGGGCGGCGCCGACGGAGCCCCACCGGTGGGTGGTCTACGGCCTCGACCTCGGGGGCGGCAAGATCCTCTGGGAGCGGGAGGTCCACCGCGGCGTCCCCGCGCACGGCCATCACCTGAAGAACACCCTGGCCTCGGAGACGCCGGTCACCGACAGCGAGCGCCTGTACGCCTACTTCGGGAACGTGGGGCTCTTCTGCCTGAGCGAGGACGGCGACACGTTCGTGATCCGCCCGGGCCCCGCGTTCGAGCTGATCCGCACGAACCGGCTCGGCGAGCTCTGCATGGCCACGCCGGCCGTCGTGCGCGGCGGCCTGGTGATCCGGACCGAGTCGCATATCGTCTGCATCCGATAGCTGAAGGATCTGGACGTGCCGGTCAACGACATCTATTCGCTGCTCGCCGACAAGCTGGAGCTGGCGCGCGGCGGCCGGGACAAGTTCCACGGGACCGCCCCGGCGTACACGATCCTGGCCGAGGCGGCCGCGGCCTCGATCCGGAAGGCGCTGCCGGAGAAGACGAAATAGACCGGGTGGGACAAATTCGCGTGACGCATCGTGGTCCCGCCTCACGGCCGCGCCCGGAAGACACGGAGATGCTTCTCGGTGCGAGGTAGATCGTGTCGGCGTCGATCGCCGGCGTGGGGAACGCGCTTTCGCCGGACATTGTTTGATAAGCCCGTGCGGGCCCCTCATCTTAGTTGCAGACCGCATCAGCCTGTGCTATGGAGAACGGGCGAGAGCTCGTCGATCCCGCGATTGCCAAGGCGGTTTCCCGTGCCCGAGCCCGTCACCCCGATCCCGGCAGCACGCGAGACGGCCCGCGCGTGGGCGGACACGCCGGTGCCGCAGCGCGCCGGGCGGCTCCGCTCGCTCCGCCTGGCGGCGGTCGAGCGCCTCGACCGCATCGTCGAGGCGGTCCGCCGGGACACCGGCAAGGTCCGGACCGAGGCCCTCCTCACGGACGTCCTCCCGACGCTGGAGCAGATGCTCTACAACGAGCGCCATGCGGCGCGGACGCTCTCCGCGGAGCGCCGGCCCGGGTCGGCCCTCTTCCGCGGCGCACGGGCGCGCGTGGAGCACGTGCCCTGGGGGGTCGTGCTCGTCGTCTCCCCCTGGAACAACCCGTTCCAGCTCGCGCTCCTCCCGGCCGCGACGGCCCTGATCGCCGGGAACGCGGTGGTGATCAAGCCGTCGGAGCGCGCGCCCGCAACGGCCGCCATCCTGCGGGAGCTGCTCGACGCCGCCGACCTGGGGGCACCGCTGGCGACGGTGTCGGAGGGGGGCGCCGACGCGGTCCGGCCGCTCCTGGAGGCGGGCCCCGACCTCCTCTTCTTCACGGGGGGGACGCCCGCCGGACGCGCCGTCTGCGCGGCCGCGGCCGAGCGCCTGATCCCCGCGATCCTCGAGCTGGGCGCGAAGGACCCGATGATCGTCTTCGAGGATGCGGACCTGGAGCGGGCGGCGGACGCCGCCGTCTACGGGGCCTTCGCGCACGACGGCCGTCACTGCGTCTCCGTGGCCCGCCTGCTCGTGCACGAGCCCGTCGCGGAGCCCCTGGCGCGGGCCGTCGCGGCGGGGGCCTCCCGGCTGGTGCGCGGCCGGGACCTGGCGGAGTCCGTGGACCCGGCCGCTGCGTCCCGGCTGCAGGGGCTGATCGCCGACGCGCTGGCCCGGGGCGCCCGCCTGCTGACGCCCCGCATCGACGGCCTCCCCGCGCTCCCCGCGGTACTGGACTGCGTCCGCCCGGAGATGGCGGTGGCCCGCGAGGAGACGTTCGGTCCCGTGCTGCCCGTCCTCGCCTTCCGGGACGAGCGCGAGGCGGTCGCGCTCGCCTGCGGCACCGACCTCGGCCTGGTCGCGAGCATCTGGACGCGCGACCCGGCCCGCGTGCGCCGGCTGACCGCCCGTCTCCGCACGGGCGGCGTCTGCGTGAACAACGTCCTGGTCAGCGCCGGCCACCCGGCACTCCCCTTCGGCGGCGTCCGGCAGAGCGGCTTCGGCCGGTACCACGGCCCCGAAGGGCTCCGGGCGTTCGTCCGCCCGTGCGCGGTGATGGAGCAGGCCGAGGCGGGCCCGCGGGAGGTGAACTGGTTCCCCTACGGCGAGGACGCGGACGGACTGGTCGAGGAGCTCGTCCGGCTCCGGTACGGCCCGGACGGAGTCGGCCCGGCCGGGTGGTGGCGGTGGCTCCGGCTGGAGGGGCGCCGTCGTGCCCGATTGAAACGAAAGGGAACCCCGTGAGCAACGCAAACGGCCGCAGCGCCGCGGTGATCGGGGCCGGCCTGGGCGGCATCGGCGCCGCGGTCTCGCTGGCCGCCGCGGGGTGGCGGGTCGACCTCTTCGAGAAGAACGACCATGTCGGCGGCAAGCTCAACGTGCTCCGCGAGCAGGGATTCGCCTTCGACCTCGGCCCCTCCATCCTGACGTTGCCGGCAATCTTCGAGCGCCTCTACGCCCGCGCCGGCAGGCGGTTCGCCGACGACGTGCCGATCCAGGCCCTCCAGCCCCATTGGCGCAACTTCTTCGAGGACGGCACGTCGATCGACCTCCACCCCACCGCGGCGGAGACCGTCCGGGCCAGCCCCACGCTCGGCCCCGACGACGGTCGCGACCTGGAGTCCTTCCTGGCCTACTCCCGGCGCCTGTACGACCTGTGCGAGCCCTCCTACTTCGGGCGCGGCCTCGAGACGACGTGGCAGATGGTCCGCCACCACGGGGTCCTCTCCGCCCTGCGGGACTTCGACCTGTTCGACTCGATGCACGACGGCGTCGCGAGCCACGTGCGCCACCCGCGCCTCCGGGACGTCCTCGACTTCTTCGTGAAGTACGTGGGCTCGTCGGCCTACGACGCGCCGGGCATCCTCAACCTGATGGCCCACGTGCAGTCGGCGTTCGGGCTCTGGTACGTCCCGGGCGGCCTCTTCCGGCTCGCGCTCGGCCTGCGCCGGCTCGCGGAGGAGGCGGGCGTCCGGCTCCACCTCGGGACGGAGGTCGCGGGGATCCGGGAGGAGGCCGGCCGGGCCGCCGGGATCCGGCTGGCGGACGGCTCGACGCACGACGCGGACGTCGTGGTCTGCAACATGGAAGTGATCCCGGCGTACCGGAGGCTCCTCGGCGAGCCGGAGGAGCGGCTCCAGCGGTTCGACCGCTTCGGGCCCGCGTGCTCGGGCCTGGTCCTGCACCTCGGCGTCCGCCGCACCTACCCCCGCCTGGCGCACCACAACTTCTTCTTCTCCCGCGACCCGGAGAGCCACTTCCACGCCGTTTTCCGCGAGCACCGCCTGCCGGAGGACCCGACGATCTACCTCGTCGCCCCCGCACGGACGGATCCCACCCAGGCGCCGGAGGGGTGCGAGAGCATCAAGATCCTGCCGCACATCCCGTACGTCCAGGACCCGCCCTTCCCCCGGAGCGCCTACCTGGAGCTGAAGCAGCGGGTCCTCGACAAGCTCGAGCGGATGGGCCTGGAGGGTCTCCGCCGGCATACCGTCGTGGAGCAGATGTGGGTGCCGGAGGACATCGAGCGGCTCTATTACTCGAACCGGGGCGCCATCTACGGCGTGGTCTCCGACCGGAGGACCAACCGGGGCTTCAAGGCGCCCCGGCAGAGCGACCGGCTCCCCAACCTCTGGTTCGCGGGGGGCAGCGTGAATCCCGGCGGCGGCATGCCCATGGCGCTCCTCTCGGGCATGCTGGCAGCCGACCGGATCCTGGGCGCGCCGGACGGACCGGCAGCCGCCGGCGAGGCTTGCTGAGGAGGGCGGAACGCGCATGGCGCAGAAACACGTCGTCATCGTCGGGGCCGGGCCGGGCGGGCTGACCAGCGCGATGCTGCTGGCGCGCCGCGGCTGCAAGGTGACGGTCTTCGAGAAGGCCGCCGTGCCGGGCGGCCGCAACGCGCCTCTCGCCGAGCGCGGCTTCACCTGGGACACCGGCCCCACCTTCCTGATGATGAGCTACATCCTCAAGGAGGTCTTCCGCGAGGCGGGGCAGCGCGTGGAGGACCACCTGCACTTCACCAGCCTGGACCCGCTCTACCGGCTCGTCTTCGACGGCCTGGAGTTCCGCCCCGCCTCGGACCCGAAGGAGACCCGCGCCCGGATCGCCGCCCAGTTCCCCGGCAACGAGACGGGCTTCGACCGGTTCCTGGCCGCGGAGCGGACACGCTTCCTCCGCCTCTTCCCCTGCCTCCAGAAGGATTACACGAGCTGGACGGCCTACCTGGACCCGATCTTCCTGAAGGCCGCGCCCCAGCTCTCCTTCGGCCGGACGATCTACGAGCAGCTGGGCGACTACTTCACGCCGGAGCTGCTCAAGATCTGCTTCACCTTCCAGGCCAAGTACCTGGGCATGTCCCCCTGGGACTGCCCGGCCTTCTTCACCATGCTGCCCTACCTCGAGCACGCGTACGGCGTCTACCACGTCCGCGGGGGGCTCAACCGGATCTCGATGGCCATGGCGGACGTGACGCGCGCGCTCGGCGGGGAGATCCACCTCGGCTCCCCCGTCCGCCGACTCGTCGTCTCGGGCCGCACGGTCCGCGGCGTCGAGCTCGAGAGCGGCGACCGCGTCGAGGCCGACGGCGTCTTCCTCAACGCGGACTTCGGCCACGCCATGCAGCACCTCGTGGAGCCGGGCCTCCTCCGGAAGTACGCGCCCGCGCGGCTCGACCGCCTGAAGATCTCCTGCTCGACGTACATGCTCTACCTCGGCATCGACCGCCGCTACGACCACCTGCCCCACCACAACATCGTCTTTGCGTCCGACTACCGGAGGAACATCGACGAGGTGACGCGGACGGGCGTCCTCTCGGAGGATCCGTCGGTTTATGTCCAGAACGCGTCGGTGACCGACCCGACGCTCGCCCCGGAGGGGCAGTCGACGATCTACATCCTGGCGCCGGTCCCGAACAACCGGTCGGGCCTCCGGTGGCCGGAGGAGGAGGCCGCGTTCCGGGAGCGGGTGCTCGACCGGGTGGAGCGGCGCGGCGGGTTCGCGGGACTGCGGGACCACATCGTGGTCGAGAAGCGGATCACGCCGGCGGACTGGGAGGGCGGCTACCGGGTCTTCGAGGGGGCCACCTTCAACCTGGCCCACAACTTCATGCAGCTCCTCTCCTTCCGGCCGCACAACCGGTTCGAGGAGCTGGACCGCTGCTGGCTGGTGGGCGGGGGAACGCACCCGGGAAGCGGGCTGCCGACGATCTACGAGTCGGCCCGGATCTCGAGCAACAATTTCTGCCGCGAGCACGGCATCCCGTTCGTGCCGCCCTCGGGCCTGCAGGACAAGGAGATGATCCAGCCCTGACGGCCATCGCGCCGCCGGCGGCGGGCTAGGCGGGCGTCTCCGGCGCGACCGGATACCGCCGGAGGCAGAGGTCGTAACAATGCTCGTAGAGCATCCGGCGCTTGTTGCCGACGGTCTTGGCCGACGCCGTGGCCCGGTCGGCCCCGCGGTAGAACTTCATGAACTCTTCATGCACCACGCGGTCGTCGTCCAGCCGGTCCGGGACCCCGAACATCCGCCGGGGGGTGAACTCCTCGATCGTGGTCATGAGCGCCGTGATCTCATAGCCGCAGAGCTCGGGCTCCTCCGCGGCGACGTTTTCGGCGGAGAGCAGCGTCTTCAGGCGGGCTTCGTCGATGCCGGTCGCCTGGACGAGGGCGTCGTAAGACCCCGCGTCCAGGTCCTTCTGATGACATTGCCTCAGGGCGCCGAGAAAGAGCCGGCTGCACGCGTGGATGTCGATCGTCCCGACGAATTCTGTCACGACGTCCGAATCCATGGTCTGCGGCTCTCAACCGGGTCGGGCCGATCCGGTCCCCGCGAGCCCCCCCGGGATCTCGCGGCGGATCCCCGCCCGATTATAACCGAGAGCCGCGCGTCCGTCTTCTGTTAATGGTGATTTCTACCGCTCGAGCTGGAGCGTCACCAGCGGCTTGAAGGGATCGAAGGACTCCCGCAGGGTCCACGCCATGGCCCGCAGCAGGATGATCCGGAAGTAAGGGTCGTTGAACGTGAAGTAGTTGTGGCCGGCCCCCGAGCAGAAGACCCGCCCCGGGCCCACTTCCGCCGTCCACATGACGGGCCACGCCTTGCCGTCCAGGTCCTCCTTCCGGGGCGGCCCGTCCAGCGGCTTGTTGGCGATGGCCGGGCCGGCGGGCGCCGTCACGAGGGGCGTGACGCCCGCCGGATCCCCCTTCAGCCGCCAGTAGAGTTCGTCCGCCAGGTCGAAGGTCGCCGGGAAGCGCTCGAAGAGGGGGGAGGTCCTGCCCGCCTCCGTCAGCGTCACCGGCGTGGGCAGCACGCCCCACGCGGTGCCGTCCTTCCGGCGGTCCCAGGCCAACCCGATGCGCTTCGACCATTCGTCGCCTGCGCCCTGCATCAAGGCCATGTGGATGACGATCAGCCCGCCGCCGCGCTTCTGGAAGGCGTCGACGGGCTCGTAATCCCACTTCTCGCCCGGCCACAGGTAGAAGACGACCAGATCGGCCTTTTCCCAGAGCTCCTTCGCGGGGAAATTCATGGAGGGGATGGCGGTGACACGCGGGACGGCGGGCAGGAGGGTGTTCACGTAGCGGTCCATGACCCAGGCGTACTCGTGGGTCTCCTTCTGGTGGAGCTTGTCGATGCCCCAGACCCAGACGAGGGTCAGATCGCGGGACGGTTCCCGCGCCCCCATCGGCCCCACGATGCGCCGGACCTCTTCCGGGTCGCGCGTCGCCGGCTTCTGCCACGCGAACTGGGCGCAGGCCCGGTCGGCGGCGGCCAGGGCCAGCAACGCGGCGAGTCCCGCCGCTCGCAGCCCGAACATACGTCCTCCTTCATTTCGTGGCCTTGTTGCCCTTCAGCCTCGCCGGCTTCCAGTCCACGCGCAGGCTGGCGAGCTTCTCGCCCACCACGTCGATCGCCTCCTCGCGGATCTCGCCCAGCCCCATCGCGTGCCCCATCGTGAGCTGTTTCACCTTCATCGGATCGTGGCTCATCACGCGTGCGGCGCTCGCGTCCGCGGCCACGATGTCCGTGCTGGCCAGGAGGGCCCAGGAGCCGAGGCGCTGCTTCATGTCCACCGTCGTGCCGCCCTGCGCCTTCGAGGGCCCGTCGGCCTCCAGGCCGATGGAGAGATCGACGATGGCGAGGTGGGTTTTGACGGCCTTGACGATGTCCAGGTACACCTGCGCGATGGCCTCCGGGCTGCTGTGGTCGAAGGTCCCGCGGTTCCACCAGGTGTTGTCGACCAGCTGCGCGTAGCGGGAGAGCGGGGTGACACCGATGTTGACGAAATTCGGCTTGATGAAGACCCGGTCGCCCTTGTCCACGACCGTGCGGATGCCCCCCAGGGCGTCCAGCAC
>CAYUME010000074.1:0-12325 GCA_964445475.1 uncultured Planctomycetia bacterium | reverse complement strand
GCCGGGCTGCCGGACGTCCGCCTGGCCCTGGCCCTCGGGCATTGCGACGCGTACGTGGGGATCTTCCTGGACTGGCTCCCGCAATGGGCCCAGTTCGAGACGGCAAAAAAGGACGCGAACTGGCTCTACGGGACGCCCGAGCGCACGTGGGGGGTCGCACAGGATCTCCTCTTCCCCCGGCCCGCGAAGGCGGCCGGGACATACCGCAACGCCTGGCTCGCCGGCAGCCCGCTCGGACAGGTGGACATCTGCGCGGTCGACCGCCTGACGACGCCGCAGGACCTCTCCGCCTACCGCGCCCTGGCGTTTGCCGGCTGGAACAGCATGAGCGACGAGATCGCGGGCGCACTCCGCGGGTACATCGAGCAGGGCGGGAAGGTCTTGATGGCCCTGCCGCACCTCTCGACGCGGCTGGACCGGGAGCACCGCGACTACGGCGTCGCGGATCTCCTGGGTCGCGGCGACCTGTCGCGGCTGCTCCCCGTGACCGTCAAGGGGCGGAGGACGATCTCCGTGACGGTGACGTTCCCCGCGGGAGCCCTCCCGGCCCCCGCGGCGGAGGCGCTGAGCGCCCTGCCCGGAGAGACCGTGGCCGACGTCGAGCTCGGGGCCGGCGTCCGGGTCGTTTGCGCGGACGCGGCCGGCGCACCGGTGATCGTCCGTTTCGCACCGGGCCGAGGAGAGATCGTCCTGCTGCTGGCATGGGAGTATCCCGGGAAGCCCTCGCTCGCGGGGCTTTACGCCCACCTCCTGGGCGCGTGGGCGGCTGCAGAGCGGGGCGACGTCTTCATCACCGAACGGGGCGAGGATGCCCCGCGCGCCGAGGGCCCGAACACGGCATTCATCTCGTACGCGGCGTACGCGGACAAGGTGTACCTGCTCAACGTGGACACGCGAGAACCGCACTCGATCCGCCTTCACCGGGGCGGCCGCGTGACCGACGTCACGCTGGGTCCGGTCGAGCTCCGGGAGACGGACCGGTAGGGCGGGCGCGCCGTCCCGACCGAGCGGGTTCCGCTTGGTGCGCGACCGCGCCCGAGGGGCGATGACGCGCGTGATCCGGGTGCGCTGACGGAGACGTCCGGGAGGGGACCATGAACCTGCGAAGCGCGGCTGGCTCCCTGATGGCGGGGTGCCTCCTGCTGGCGCCGTCCCCGGCGGCCCGCGCCGCCGACACTCCGGCCGACGACATCGTCCTCGAATGCGACCGCCTCCGCGCCGTCCTCGGCCCCGATGCCGCCTGGCGGTCGCTCGTGGAGAAGGCGTCGGGGCGGGAACTGCTCGCGCCGGGGACCCGCGTCGCGCTGGCGGCCGCGACGTTCGAGGCGGAGGCCGAGGCGCCCGGGGCCGGCACGGACGGGAACGTCCATGACCAGCAGCGGCGCATCGCCGAGGCCGCGTCACGGCGGAAGACGGTCCAGGCCTCCCGCGCCGCCCGGTCGGGCGACACGCTGACGATCGAGTTCGCGGGGATCGACTGCACGCTGTCGTACTGTGTGACGACGGCACCCGGCTGGATCGTCCTCACGCTGGCGGGCGTTGCCGGCCGGCGGCCCCGCGAGCTGGAGCTGGCGCGCGTGGCCGTGGTGCCCTCGGCGCGCATCGGGCCGCGGCTCGCGGCCGGGTGGGACGAGACGATGGCGGCCGGGCTCTGTGCCGTGAATCTCCAGACGCAGGCCTCGGCGCGGCGGAAGGACGGCGCGTCCTGGGTCGTCGCCTCGACGCAGGACGGGCCCGGACCGAGGCTGGAGGGCGCCGGCGTCGCCCTGCTTGCCGCGCCGCCCGCCGAATACCGCGCCCTGCTGAAGGGGCTCGCCGCCGCCTTCGACCTGCCGCGCAACGAGGGGGAGGGCGGCGTCCCCGCCAAGGAGCTCCCGATCGCCCGCGAGTCGTACTGGTTCCTCGGGTTCGGCGAGGCGGACGTCGACAAGGTCCTCGACTGCTGCCGCCGGAGCGGCTTCCGCCAGGTGATGCTCAACAGCGGGTCATGGTGCGCCTCGCCGGGTCACTACCTCTTCAACACGAAGCTGTACCCGGAGGGACAGGAGAGCCTCCGCCGCGCGGTCGGGCGCCTGCACGCCGGGGGCCTCCGCGTCGGGATGCATTGCTTCGCCTCGAAGATCGCCAAGATCGATCCGTACGTGACGCCGGTGCCCGACCGGCGGTTCTGGGTGGACCGGTCGTGCGCGCTGGCCGGCGACGTCGGCGGGAAGGACACGGAGATCCGCACGACGACCGACCTGCGCGAGTGGCCGGGGAGCCCGGTCGCCTCGCAGACGCTCTGGGAGGGCGGCGTCCAGAAGCACCGCGAGGTGATCCTCGACGACGAGATCGTCCAGTTCGCGTCCATCGGCCCCGAAGGGCGGTGGGACACCTTCCTCGGCTGCACGCGCGGCGCCTTCGGGACCCGGCCGGCCGCCCACAAGGCCGGTACCGTCGGACGGCACTATGGCGTCGACGGATGCATCAACGGCTACATCATCGACCAGGAGACGGACCTGCTCGACGAGGCGACGACGCGCCTCGCTGGGATCTTCAACGCGTGCGGCTTCGACATGGTCTACTTCGACGGCGGGGAGGACGTGGACCGCCGGCGGTTCGTCCACTACGTCTCGAAGTTCCAGGCCGCCGCGATGGCGAAGTTCACGAAGCGACCGATCGTCCACATGGGGACGATCCTGACGCACAACCTCTGGCATTCCTTCGCGCGCAGCGGGACGGTCGATACCTACCTCAATACGCTCCACGGCCACATCCAGGCGGGCGGCGCGGTCGAGACGTGGCCCACGGTCCGCCAGCACATCGACACGTCGGTCGACTACATGACCAGCATCGGCGACGACATGATGCCGGGGGAGCTGGGGTGGTTCGGGATCTGGCCGAAAGGCGAGAAGACCGCCGGGCTGCAGCTGGACGAGGCCGAGTACCTCATGGCGAAGTCGCTCGCGCACGATGCCCCGGTCAGTCTCCAGACAAGCTTCGGCTCGATGGCGAAGCACCCCTTCACGCCGGGGATCCTCGAGATCGTCAAGGCGTACGAGACGCTGCGGATGGCGGGATCGGTCCCGGAGGCGGCGCGGGCGCCGCTGCGGGAGAAGGGGGTCGACCAGGCCCTCGTACGGCTCGGCGGCGGGGTGCGGTTCGTGCGACTGGAGCCGCCCTTCAGGCTGGAGGGCGGACTGCGGGCGTCTGTCGGGGCGCTCGACGGGGGGGCCGTGGCGATCCTGTGGGGAAGCGAGAAGGCGGGGGTGCTGAAGGTCCCGGTCGCGCGCAACGGGCTGCGTGCGGAGACGGCGGACGGCTCGGCGGTGGAGCTCGGCAGCGGGGCGGAGGCCCTCGAGACGCGCGTGGGACCGCAACGGATCGCGCTCGGCGCACCCGGGCTGGCGCCGGCGGCGCTGCGGGCGGCGCTCGAGAAGGCGGTCTGGCAGACTCAGTAGCGCGTCATGCGTGTTCGGCGTCCGCCCCGAAGTCTCCTTCTGGTTTCCAATAACCAGCAGACTCTTCACGCCGAGACGGAGCGGGGACCCCGACGCGCTCCTCCGGGAGCTGCGGGACACGTCCCGGGCCATCGTCGGCGGCTACTTCGTCGTCGAGTGCACGCACCCCTCGACGGAGGCGCGGCACCGGAGCCGGATCGTCGACCCGGCGGGGATGGTCGTGCCGGCGGCGGAATACCGGAAGGCGGGGATCGTCTCGGCGGTCGTCGACCTCGACGCGGACCGCGGAGCGCCCGACGTGGGACGGCCCGGGCGCGTCACCGCCGCGCGAGCGCCGCGATCGCCTCGGGGGGCAGCGCAGCGCGGAAGACCATGAAGTTGTCGATCGGGTTGATGATCGGGTAGTCCCCGTTGAGGTAGTTGCCGATGAGAACGATCGCCCCCTTCTCCTGGCTCTTCGTGCGGCCGACCTCCCGGCCGTCGATGTAGAAAACCGTCTCGCCGCCCCGGCCGACGGCAGCAACATGGTGCCAGCCCTTCAACGTGGAGAGATCGAAACCGGAGAGGCTGACCTCGCTGGTCTCCGCGACGGAGGCTAGGATGCCCCCCCGGATGATGATCTGGTGGTGCCACGCGGCGACGGTCGTCACGCAGCGCTGGCTCTCCCACGGCCCTTCCAGGTCGACGTGGCAGGAGATCGTCCATGCGTCTCCGACCGGGACGGGCTTGGCGGGGCGGAGGCAGGCGGCCCCCGTGATCACCGCGCCCTTCCCGCCGCGGTAGCCGCCCCCCAGCTTCCCGCCTTCCAGAGCGACCGCGTTCCCCTGACCGCTCAGGTCCCGGATCTGGAGCACGTCCTTCCCGCCGCTCTTCCCGGGAACGGCCCCCTCGAAGTCGAGGTACAGGATGCAGGAGGCCATCAGGGGGATCCGGGGCTGGACGGCCCGCAGGGCCTCCTCGATCCGCTTCTCCACCCGCGCCTTGTCCAAACCGGCGAGGGACCCGACGACCTGCTCGTAGCAGGCCCGTGCCCGGCCCTGAAGGGCCGTCTTGAAGGCCCCGCTCTCCCGCTCGGCGAGCGACCACCAGAGATCGCCCAGCTCGGCACGGGCCGCGTCGTCCGCCGGGCGCGCGAGGTCTTTCGCGGCCGCCTCTTTCAGCCCCGCGTGGCTCCCCTTCGCGAAGAGCGGCAACGCCGCGTCCCAGTCCCCCTTCACCGCCGCGCGGTACTTCGCCACCGCCAGGCTCGCCGCCGCGTCGTCGGGCGCCTCCTTCAGCCGCTCGGCGTGCGACCGCACCCGGTTCCACTCGGCCTGCTGGGCGCGCAGCTCCTTCACCCGCTCCTGCGCCGCCCGCAGGGACTCGGCGCTCTTGAGTCGACGGGCGAGGTCCTCCAGGGGCGCCGTCACCTTGATCGCCGCGTCGTACGCGTCCACCGCCGCCAGCCGGTCGACCAGGTCGAGACCCGCGGCAAAGACGCGCCCCGCGACCTCGGGGTCCCGCGTCCGCGCCGCCGTCTTGAAGGCCGCCGCCTTCAGCTCGGCGGCGTCGACCTCGTAGAGGGCGCCGAGCCGCTCGATCGCCGCCAGGGCCGTCTCGAGGTCCCCGGCGGCCGCCGCCACGTCCTGGGCCTCCCGGAAAGCGACGTAGCGCAGGGCGGCGGCGTCCTTCGTCTCCCGGCCTGCCCGGAGCAGCGCAACAGCCAGCGCGACCTGGTCCTCCGCGGAGCGCTTCGCGTACTCCTCCTTGAACAGGGTCCGGATCTCCTTCTCGGCGGAGGCGAGGGCCGCCCCGTCCGGCACGGGAAGCCGGACGACGGACGCGCCCTCGGCCTTCGCTCGCGCCAGGTCCTCCACCTCCTGCGCCGCGAGCGGGCGGGCGTAGACCCGCACGTCGGCCAGCAGGCCGTTGAAGAACATGCCCGGGAAGCAGCTCCGGCCGAGCTTGAACGGGTCCCGGCGGTTGGGGACGGGAAGGCCGGGCATCGGGGCCCGGCTGGCCTCGACGCCGTCGAGATACAGGACGGCCTCCCGGCCGTCGCAGACGGCCGCCACGTGCTGCCACGTTCCCGCGGCCAGCCGGACCGGCTTTGACGTCAGCCAACCGCCGGTCGAACCGATGACGAGCCAGTAGGCATTGGCGGCATCCGCGTGCTGCTGGAAGCAGGCCCCGACGGGAGGCCCGTCGGGAACCCGGTTCTGGTTCCCGAGGACGGTGGCGTAGGTCTTTTGCGTCTCGCCCGGGTTGATCCAGAAGGCGAAGGAGAATCCGCGCGACAGGTCGGAAAGGGGGGCCTCGGTGTCGAGGAAGGCGGACGTGCCGTTGAACCGGACCCCCCGGCGGGTGTCGACGTCTGCCCACTCCGCCCCGCCTTTCAGGGTCCCGTGGCGGCCGCAGTCGGAGGCGTCCCGGGCCTCTTCGCCGAGCCCGTCGTCCAGCTTCCAGTGGGCCAGCAGCCCGGAAACGGGATCGGGCAGGGAGGCGAGCGCGGCGCCTTCGGCCGGGGCGGGCGCGGCCGGCGTCGCGGGGGGCGCCGTCGGCGGCGCGACCGGCACGAGCGCGTCCGGCCCCGCCCCCTCCCGGCAGAGGACGATCTCCTTCCGCACCCCCTCGATCAGGCGGTCCAGGGCGTCCGCCTCGGCGCCGGTCGAGACCGACCGCGCCTCCGTGAAGAGATCCAGCGCCCGCTTCAATGACTCCTCGGCGGAAACCAGGTCGGCCTTGCGGGTCTCCGGGGAGGTCTCGGGCTTCTGCGCCTTCTCCAGCAGCTGGCTCCCGCCGAGACGGAACGAACGGGCCTCCTCGACCAGCGCCGAGGGACGGACGACCTTCTTCACCTCCGCCTTCCGGATGGAGAGCGAGCCGTACTTCGTCTTGACCGCGTAGGCGTCCGCCTCGTCCGTCACCTCCCCCTCGACGAGCGTGCCGTCCTTGAGCACGACCACGTCGGCGGGGAGGACGGCAGGGAGCAGGAGAAAAACCGCGACCGCCCGGAGGCGTGCGGCAATGTCCGCCTGGATGCGCATGGAAACCTCCCGGAAGCGCGTTCCACGACGTAGGGAAGGACCGCCTCCCCCCGACCTGCTCCGATGCATTTTTAGGGGCCGCTGCGGGATGTCAAAAGGAACAGGGAGCCGAAATGGAGACGCCTTGCCCGGGCGGACGACACGGGCGCCTTCGGCGGCGCCACCGACGACAGCGTCCCCCCCCGCCTCGCGTCACCGCTCCACCTCGTCCTTCCTCACGCTCAGCGTGCCGTACTTCGTTACGACCTCGTAGGCGACCCCCCCCCTCCCGCACCGTCCCCTCGACGCGCTTGCCGTCCTTCAACACGAGGACATCGGCGGAGAGGAGCGCCGCCAGCAGAAGGGCGGGAAACGGGACGCGCGGGGATCTCCTCGGTGGTCCCGGCCGAGGCCTGCGGGATGGCGGAGACCGCCCGCGGGGCCGTCCGTGCGCTGCCGCCACATCTAATCCAGGCCCCCGTGGCAGTCAAACCATATTTCCGGATATGCAGGGAAGGGGGAGAGAGGAGGGAGGGCGGGCGGGCGAGCTCCGCGGAACCCCGGCCCCGTCCATTTGTATAATAATATACACACGTATGTATCCTATTATACAAATAGACGAAGGCCGGCGGGGGAGGGGGAAGGGGCGGCTACGGCCCGATCACCTTCAGCTCCCGCCCGACCCGGGCGAAGGCGGCCAGCGCGGCGTCGACGTCGGCGTCGTCGAGGGCGGCCGACAGCTGGACGCGGATCCGCGCCGCGCCCTTCGGCACGACGGGGTAGGAGAAGCCAACCACGTAGATGCCCTCCTCCAGGAGCCGCCCGGCCATCCGGACGGCCAGGGGGGCGTCGCCAAGCATCACGGGGACGATCGGGTGCTCGCCCGGGACGATCCGGAAGCCGGCCTGCGCCATGCCCTCCCGGAAGCGCCGCGTGTTCCGGCGGAGGCGGTCCCGCAGGTCCGGCCGGGCGTCGACGAACTCGAGGGCCTTGAGCGAGGCCGCGGCAATGGAGGGGGCCAGCGTGTTCGAGAAGAGGTAGGGGCGCGAGCGCTGGCGGAGGAGCTCGACGATCTCCTTCCGGGCGGCGGTGTAGCCGCCCGACGCCCCGCCGAGCGCCTTGCCGAACGTCCCCGTCAGGATGTCCACCCGCCCCATCACCCCGCGGTGCTCGTGCGTCCCGCGGCCGTTCGCCCCGAGGAAGCCGACGGCGTGGGAGTCGTCGACCATGACGAGGGCCCGGTGCCGGTCGGCCAGTTCGCAGACGCCGGCCAGGTCGGCGATGACGCCGTCCATGGAAAAGACACCGTCGGTGGCGATGAGCCGGAAGCGGGCGCCGGCGGCCTCCTTCAGTCTCGCCTCGAGGTCGGCCATGTCGTTGTTGGCGTAGCGGTAGCGCTGCGCCTTGCAGAGGCGGATGCCGTCGATGATGCTGGCGTGGTTGAGGGCGTCGCTGATCACGGCGTCTTCGGGCCCGAGGAGCGTCTCGAAGAGGCCGCCGTTGGCGTCGAAGCAGGAGGAATAGAGGATGGCGTCGTCGGTTCCGAGGAAGGCGGCGAGGCGCCGCTCGAGGTCGCGGTGGAGGGTCTGGGTGCCGCAGATGAAGCGGACGGAGGAGAGGCCGAAGCCCCAGCGGTCGAGGGCGGCGCGGGCGGCCTCCGCGAGCTCGGGGGAGCCTGAGAGGCCGAGGTAGTTGTTGGCGCAGAGGTTGAGGGCTTTCCGCCCGTCCTGGAGGGCGATGTGGGCGCCCTGGGGGGTGGCGATGAGCCGCTCGGCCTTGTAGAGCCCGGCCCCGCGGATCTCGTCGAGCTGCGCCGTCACGTGCGCCCGCATGGCCTCGAACATGTCTCGCTCCTCAATGAGCCAACGACGCCGGGAGGGACCAGCAACCCATGGCGTGGCACCGTATGCCGCGCCATGGGTTGCCAAGCGAGCCCCACCGGGGCGAGCGGAGCGAACCCCGGAGGCGCGAGCGTCACGCCCACTCGAGCAGGACCTTGCCGCAGTTCCCCGCCCGCATGACCTCGAATCCCTCCTGGAACATCTTCACGGGGAAGCGGTGGGTGAGGACGGGGAGGACGTCGAGCCCGCCCTGGACCATCACCTGCATCTTGTACCACGTCTCGTACATCTCGCGCCCGTAGATCCCCTTGAGGATCAGGCTCTTGAAGATGACGTCGTCCCAGGGGACGCCGGTGCCGTCGGGCAGGATGCCCAGCAGCGCGATGCGGCCGCCATGGGCCATGTTGTCGAGCATGTCGCGGAAGGCCTGGGGGTTGCCGGACATCTCCATGCCGACGTCGAACCCCTCGTGCATGCCGAGCGCCTGCTGGACGTCGGCCAGCTTCTCCCGGCGGGCGTCGACGACGCGGGTCGCGCCGAGCCGCTTCGCCAGCTCGAGGCGCCAGGGGTTGACGTCGGTGACGACGACGTGCCGGGCGCCGACGTGGCGCGCGATGGCGGCGGCCATGCAGCCGATGGGGCCGGCGCCGGTGATGAGGACGTCCTCGCCGACGAGACCGAAGGAGAGGGTGGTGTGGGTCGCGTTACCGAACGGGTCGAAGAAGGCGAGGAGGTCGGTGGGGATGCCGGGGGCGGCGCCCCAGACGTTGGCGGCGGGGATGCAGAGGTACTCGGCGAAGGCGCCGGGGCGGTTGACGCCGACGCCGGCGGTGTGGGCGCAGAGGTGGCGGCGGCCGGCCAGGCAGTTCCGGCAGAGGCCGCAGACGATGTGCCCCTCGCCGCTGACGACGTCGCCCGGCTTGAAGCTCCGGACGTTGCTGCCGACGGCGGCGACGGTGCCGGCGAACTCGTGGCCGATGACGAGGGGGGGCTTGATCGTCCGCTGCGACCAGGCATCCCAGTTGTAGATATGGACGTCGGTGCCGCAGATGGCGGTCTTCTGGATCTTGATGAGGACGTCGTTGATGCCGGGCTCGGGGACGGGGACGTCCTCCATCCAGAGCCCGGGCTCGGGCTTCGCCTTCACCAGCGCGCGCATCGTCGTCGCCATGGCCGGCTCCTGAGCGGGACCCGCATGTCTTTATATGGTACACTTGTACAATATATTGGAATTCGGCGCAAGCCATTTCCGGCGTCAGGCGGGGGACGGCCGCCGGGAGGGAACTCCCATCCCGCGAAGGGGCGGGGATGCCGCCAGGCGGATCGCCCCCTGGCGGACTCCGCGTGACGGGGAGGGATGGACGCCCTCCCCGGTCTTACGGGGCGGGCGCCAGCAGCTCGGGGCGGCGCGACCGGATCCGCTTCTCGACGTCGATCCGCAGGGCCTCCGCCGTCAGCCGCATCATCTCGGCGTCCACCGGCGAGACCGGCACCCCCGGCCCCCCGCCGGGGCTGCGCGTGGCGAAGAGCGTCCGGAGCCGGTGGACGAAGGCGGGCCCCGCGCCGACCGTCTCCGTCAGCGCGTCGATGGCGACCGCGTCGTCCCCCGCGGCGGCGCCGTACCCCGCCGCCGCCAGGGCGGCCGCCGCGACGGCCCGCGCCGCACGGCCGGCATGCCGGAACCGATCGGCCGGCGCGACGCCCGACGCGTCCGCCGCCGCGAGCGCCCGGTCGGCTTCCGCCAGGAGGGCGGCCACCTCCCCCGGGACGGGGGGGTGCG
The DNA here is from genome assembly GCA_964445475.1 of uncultured Planctomycetia bacterium. Classification (GTDB taxonomy): domain Bacteria; phylum Planctomycetota; class MHYJ01; order CAYUME01; family CAYUME01; genus CAYUME01. The sequence goes on along the minus strand of CAYUME010000074.1, from coordinate 2,259 downwards.
TCGACAAGCGGCCGGCGGAGAGCCAAGAGGCGATGGACATAAGAGCATCCGGCGACACGGCACGCGTTCCGCGCGCGAGGTACGTGCACGGGTCGCAGACGTAGAATCCGTGCGGATCAAACGGCCGAGTCCCCCCGGGCGCGATCCTCGTCCCGGACTATACGACGCGGCCCCCCCGCCGGCCAGGATTTATCCAACGTCCCCTCCCCGGCGCGCGGGCCGCGCTGCCGTCAACGCGCGTCCACGCCCCTTTTCCGCGCCCGGCTGGATGCTCTGGCCGTCCCCGCGGCCGTGAGCCTCCCGCCCCTCGAGCGTGCAGCCCTTTCCATTGCCCGGCTGGCTGTTGATCCTTATACTGCCGCCCGAAGCGCCCCTCCGCGACAGCGTCCCAGCCCGGTTCAAGACAGGTGCCGGATCGACAAAGACGGCCCGGGCCAGTCGAGGACGGGATCGAGCCCGTTCGCCGCCGGGGGGGAGGGGACCCGAGATCGCCGTCTTCCGTCAGGAGCAAAGGCCCATGAAGGGAAAGACGCCCACGAACCGGGGAACGACATGGCCGCTGTTGAGTCGGGGCCTCCCGGCCTTGCTGCTGCTGGCCGGGGGGGCTTCCCGGGCCGCCTGGGCGGAGCCCGGCGCGCCGCTGGCCTGGTGGACATTCGACCGGGTGGACACGAACGGCGTTTTCGATGCATCCGCCCAAGAATCCGATCCGCTCACCGGCAACTTCCGCCTGGTCCGGGGCGTGTCGGGATCGGCCGTCAAGTTCGACGGCTACACGACGGTCGTTACCCGGGAAATCAAGAAGGCGCCCAAGCCCGGCGGAGCCTTTTCGATCTCGGCCTGGGTGGCCATGGCGGCCTACCCCTGGAATTGGTGCCCGGTGCTCAGCCACAGCGAGGACGGCGCAGGCTACGCCCTGGAAATCGGCCCCGACGGGGACCTGGCCATGAAGGTGTTCTCCGGAAGCCTCTGGAGGACGTGCCTGGCCCGGGAGGTCATCCCCCTCAAGACCTGGACCCACGTCGCCGGCGTCTTGGATCCCGACAAGGGCCTGACGGTACTCCTCGACGGGCGCGAACAGGGCCGCCTGGAATTCCAGGGCAGGCTGACGCCCGCCAGGAAGGCGGACCTGGTCATCGGCTCGGTCCGGCAGCCGGAGAAGCCGGCCTACATCCACCGCGAGTTCGGGACACTCCCCGGATGGTTTTCGCTGGATGCCATCCTGGACGAGGTCAAGATCATCGAGGGCTCGCTTGCGAACGATGCGCTGATCAAAGCGGTCGCCGCCGAAAGACCCGCGGTCCCGCCCGATATCGCTTCCCGCATGCTCCCCTCGGGTTTCGCGGACCCCGGCCGTTTCGGCGCCTATTACACCCGGCTGAAATACTACTGGGAGTGGGATGATTTGTGGCGCGTGGGCGATTCCCCCGACATCGTCGTGCAGTTCGACAACTCCCCCGTCCGTGTCGTGTTCTGGCGGGGGACCCGGTTCTCGCCGGCCTGGGTGACCGAAAACAACCTGTGGATGGCCGACCAGAGCGTCGAAGCCTGGAACGACGAAGAAGGGTGTTTCGAGCACATGCAGGACTGGCAGTGCCGCTATTCCCACGTGCGCCTCATCGAGAACACGCCGGCGCGCATCGTCGTCCACTGGCGATATGCCCCGGTCAGCGCCCACAACAACCTGTGGAAGGTGGACCCGCGGACGGGCTGGGGCTGCTGGGTCGACGAGTACTACTACCTCTATCCCGATCAAGCCGGGATCCGGAAGGTCACGTGGGAGAAGGGCTCGCTCGGCCAGCCGCGGCAATTCCAGGAATCCCTCCCCCTGACCAGCCCCGGACAGGTCCAGGGCGAAGTCATCAACCCCGATTACGTGACCATCGCCAACCTGGCGGGGGAGAAGCAGACGTTCTCCTTCGTCAAGAATCCAGCCCCGAAGACGGAGAAGCCGGTCCCGGGCAAGCCCGTGATCCAGAGGCACAACCTGAAGGCCCGGAACAAGCCCTTCATCATTTTCGAGCCCGGCGCCCGGATGCAGTATTTGCGGGACATGAACATCGAGTCCCTGGCCAAGCCCGGCTCCTGCAGCCACTGGCCCGTGGGGCAAATGCGCTGTGACGGCCGCACCCAGCGGACCCTGGACCGGGCCACGAGCTTCCTCGGCTTCCCGATCACCGATCCCGTGGTCCACGGGGAGGGGAACCGGGAGTGGGTCAGCTCCCTCTACGGGATGACCGACCAGCACGTCGACCGCCT
>CAYUME010000073.1:389-12345 GCA_964445475.1 uncultured Planctomycetia bacterium | reverse complement strand
CGGTGGCGGGATCGATCCGGTAGACGCCATCGAGGGCAAGCGTGTGGAAGTGGATGTTGAGGTTGAGGGCGCCGCCGAAGCGCTGGACGCCGGTGACCGCGCCGCAGGCGTCCTCGCGCAGCCGCCGGCAGCCCGCGCGCCGCTGGAGGTCCCGGAAGATCTCGCCGACGAAGATCCGGACCGCCTCGCCCAGGAGGCCGGCGTCCCGGGCCAGGGCGTAACGGACGGGGCGCGGGATGGAGAAGACCCACTGGCGGACGGGCTGCCAGGGGAAGACGCGGTCGACGAGGAAGGCCGCGGTTTCGGACATGTGGCGGGCGGCGCAGGAGGGGCAGAGGCCGCGCTCCTTGCAGGAGAAGGCGACGACGGTGTCGTAGCCGCAACCGGGACACCGGAGCCGGGCGAATCCATAGGCCAGGATGCCGCACTCGAGGTAGTTGCGAAAGGCGTTGCGGACATAGCGGGGTAGCCCGCGCCCCTCGCCGGCGCGGGCCTCGGCCGACTCGAGGAAGGTGTGGAGGTGCTCCTGGACGATCCGATAGAGGACGGTGTTTTCCGGCTCGTGGCGCCGGAACTCTCAGGGCGCATGAACGGGCAAGGCGCAGTGGCGCATGCCCGACACGAGCAAATGGCGTGCCAGAAATCCGAATCCGGCGCAAGTCGCGGCGGGAGATGCAGATGCGCAAGAATCGAGCGCGGGAGAGGGTGCTGGAAAGTGTTACATAAAGTAACAGTGCCCGCAGTTTGCTCAGACAGCCCGCCAGACGCCGATGACCCGCCCGAGGATGCGCGTCTCGCCGCCGACCGGGATCGGCATGTAAGCCGGATTGGCGGGATCGAGGAAGGCGCGGCGCCCCGCGTGGCGCAGCCGCTTCACCGTCGCCTCCCCCCCCACGCGCGCCACGACAATCTCGCCGCTCCGCGCCGTTTCCTGTTTCCGCACGACGACGGCGTCGCCGTCGAGGATGCCGGCGTCGCGCATCGAGTCGCCCTGGACGCGGAGGGCGAAGAGGCCGGGGCGGCCGGCGGCGACGGCTCCGGGGATGTCGAGGTGCCCTTCGAGGTTCTCCTCGGCGAGGAGGGGGCGGCCGGCGGCGACGCGGCCGAGGATCGGGATGCCCGGGTCCCGGGCTCCGGAGCTTTGAGCCGGAACTTCGAGACCTGAAATCCGGGCCCCGGAACGGGCAGGGACGAGGCCGCGGGCGCGGCCGTGGTCCCAGCGGAGGGCGCCCTTGGCGACGAGGGCGCGGAGGTGGTCGCGGACGGTGCCGGTGGAGCGCCAGCCGAAGGCCGCGCCGATCTCGCGGATCGTGGGCGGCCGCCCGGCGGCGGCGGCGCGGGCAATATGGTCGAGAACGCGCTCCTGGAGAGGCGTCAATTCAACCATGCCTTGGTCCTTGATTGAGCCGCCAAGATCGCCCAGAGGAACAGAGAGGACGCCAAGGACAACATCAACTGCCTTTTGGGTAATAGACCATGCGTTTGATACCCGGCTTCAGCGTTACGACGTTGAAATTGAGGAGGAGCCCGAGGTGCAGCCGGGTTGCCTTGAGATAGGACAGAACTTGGGCCAAGTGAACGGGCGCGAATTTGTCAACAGACTTCAATTCCACGACAAGCACGTCGTGAACCAGGAAGTCAATCCGGCCGGTCCCGGCGCTCTTTGTTTTGTAGTCAACGTTGAATGGCCATTGCCGTTCGTGTGGGATCTGGCGCAGCCGGAATTCCTCGGCCAGCGCCTCTTCGTACACATTTTCCAGGTAACCCGGTCCCAAATGCCGATGGACTTCGATGGCGGCCCCGATCACCTCATGTGCGACATTGTCCACGTTCTCAGCCGGCTCCACCATGTCAGTCTCCTTGAATGGGCGATGCGTGGCGTCCTTTCCGTCCCCCTTGGCGACCTTGGCGGCTATCTCTCGCACTCGATCCGGTGGATGCCCTCGGACTTCCACGCCGGCGAGATCCAGGCCTTGTAGCGGGCGGCGTCGAGCAGCCGCGCGCGCGTGACCGCCGCGCCCCCGTACCGGTCGTTCACCGCGTCCATCGCCCGCTCCGCCTCGGCGCGCCGCCGCAGGTCCTCGAAGAGCCACGCCTGCTCCACCCCCCGCACGACGTCCCCCGCCGAGACCCCCAGCATCCGCACCGGCTGGCGGAGGCGCAGCGACCCGAGGATCCGGAGCGCCGCCTCGTAGAGCTCGAAGGCGCACGACGTGGGGACCGGCAGCGTGCACTGCCTCGAGAAGGTCGTGAAGTCCCGGTAGCGGACCGTGAGCGACACGGTCCGCGCCGCGTAGCCGCCCGCGCGCAGCCGGCGCCCGACGAGGTCGGCCAGCTGGAGGATCTCCCGCCCGATCGCCGCGCGGTCCGTCAGGTCCCGCGGCAGGGTCTGGCTGTGGCCGACGGACTTGGCGTCGGGGGATTCCTCCAGCGGCACGACGGGGGCGTCGTCGATCCCGCGCCCCATGAGGGAGAGGCGGCGGCCGATGACGCCGAAGCGGCGGGCGAGGGCGTCGACGGGGACCCGGCCGAGCTCGCCGCAGGTGCGGATGCCCATCGCCGCGAGCGCCTCCGTCGTCCGCGGCCCGACCCCGCAGAGCGCCTTCGCGGGGAGCGTCTCGAGGAGGCGGGCGACCTCGTCGGGGCGGATCCGGACGAGGCCGTCGGGCTTCTGCAGGTCGCTGGCGAGCTTGGCGAGGAGCTTGTTGGGGGCGATGCCGACGGAGCAGGGCAGGCCGAGCTCCGCGCGGACGCGGGCCTTGATCGCGCGGGCGAGACCGAGCTCCGACGCGTCCCCCGCCGGGAGCCCCCCGGCCCGCGCCCGCGTCTCCCAGAGACGCAGCGCCCCCGTCACGTCGAGGAACGCCTCGTCGACGGAGGCGACCTCGACGAGGGGCGTGACCGAGCGGTAGATCTCCGTGAGCCGCGCGCAGGTGTCGGTGTAGCGGTCGTTGCGGGCGTGAACGAAGAGGAGGCGCGGGCAGAGGCGGCGGGCCTCGGGGAGGGTGAGGCCGGTCTTGACCCCGTAGGCGCGCGCCTCGTAGGAGGCGGTGAGCACCACGGTGCGGTCACGGGCGCCGACGACGGCGATGGGCTTCCCCCGCAGCGCGGGGTTGGCCTGCTGCTCCACCGCCGCGAAGAAGGCGTTCATGTCGACGTGGAACACGACGCGGTCGCTCATGGGGGAACCGCCGATTTTCGCCGATGCACGCCGATTCAGAATCCGTTGACGATACGTCTTAGCTCCATGCGCGATCCACCGAAGTTGATGAGCAGACAAACCCGGAGGCCGGTCGCCTTCAGGTCGTTCAGGCACTGGGCCAGATGGACGTCATCCAGTGCCCTCACGGCTTTCAATTCGACCAGCACGGCTTTTTCGACAAGCAGATCCCCGATGTAATCCCCCACAGCCACGCCATCGTAATAAACCCGTATATCCTTCTGCTGCTCGAACAGGAGCCCCGATTTCCTCATCTCGTGAGCGAGAGCATTCTCGTAAACCTTTTCCAGGAAACCGCTCCCGAGACCATTCGCTACCCGGTAGGCACATCCGATGACCTTCTCGGTTATCTCATCCAGATGTTTCCTGCGGGATTCAACCGATCGGCGTGTATCGGCGTGCATCGGCGGTTCCTCCTTCCGTGAAAGCCAGGGTCCAGGTTTGAGCCTCCGGCTCGTAGCGGAGCTCATAGGCGGTGGCGCCGTCGGTGACGGCGAAGTGGCGGACGAGGACGCGGCCCTCGCGGGTCTGCCAGGTGTAGGTGACCGCCTGGACGCGGACGGTGCGGCCGCTCCAGATGAACCAGACGGGGCGGACGCGGGGGGATCCCCCGAAGACGACGCCGACGCGGACGGGCTCGTCGATGGACTCGGGCATGGCTGTTCCCCAGCAAGCGGACGGGCGCCGGCCCGGCGTCCGCCGCCGCGCTCCCCCGCGGCATCCCGGCGGCATCCGGTCGTCCGGCCCCCGGAGGGAGGATACCACACAAATGTGTGTATATCAAGTCCTGCCGGTACGCGGGGCAAGGGAAGGTCGCGCAGAAAGGGGCGGCACGGCGCGGGGAATGTTACGTAAAGTAACAGGTCACGATCCGACCCGGCAGCGCGGCCGCGCCGCATCATGATGTCCACATGTGACTTGCGGATAATCTCCGGATTTGGCACGGCATTTGCTCATACACTCTTCGGGGGGCTATTCGCGTCCCGACCGGGTTTGCTGGTTTTGATAAACCAGTAGGAACGCCTCGCCCACGAGGGCGTGGTCCCAAGAGGGGGGCAGCACGAACCTAGCGGGATTGGCCCTCACGGCCCCGTCCCGATGCGGATGACCAAGTCGGCGGGATGGTTGTCACCCTCCTTTTTCCCCGTCTCCCCGCCGTCGTCTTTCCGATCGGTCCCGATGCTGTAAACCGCCACCCCGTTCCCCCGCTTCGCAAGCCGGAGCGACTGGTCGTCGAAGGGGTCCAGGGGGATCCGCTCGGCGTATTTCGGCAGGAGGTCCTCCAGCTTGGCCGGGTACGCCCCCTCGGCGGCCCGGTACGCCGCCACCGCGACGGCGACGCGGGCGAGGCGGCGCCGCGCGTCCGCAAGGGCCGCTTGCTCGCCGATCCTGTCGAGCGCGGGCAGCAGCATCCCACTGAGGATATGGGACATGTTTCTCGGGGGCTCTTTCATCTCCCGTTTCCCAACCTGTTGGCTGTATGGCTCCGAGAGCCGGTTGACGAACTCCTGCTGGGAGTGCCGGTAGAATGCCAGATCCGTCTCGAAGAAAAAGACCCTCCAGAACGACAGCACGTCGCGCATGATCAGCGAGTCGGCACCCGCCAGGTCCGTCAGGCCGAGGCTTCCGTCGGCCAGCTGGCAGTACGCCTCGAGCCCGGCGGCCATCTCCGTGCGCAGGGCGCGTTGCATGACCATGCGATAGGAACAGCGCGGGAAGTCCTCCGGCGTCACCAGGCCCCCGGCCGGGAAGGCCGCCGGCGACAGGACCGCATCGAGCATGTCGACGACAATCCCCTCCATGGCGCAGGCGACGAGGCTGGAGATGATGAACGGCTCCTGGGCACAATGGCCGGCCATCCGGGAGACGGAGACGGCGTTCCGGAACGCGACGGCTGTCTCCCCGCGCGCCGCCGCGTGGCGGCCCTCCAGGGCCAGCCATCGCGCCGCATGCCGGAAGGCGGCCAGTTCCGGGAGCATGACGGCATAAAGCGACTCCGTGTTGTGCTCGAAATGGCAGCCCGGCATCGCCGCGGCGCGACGGAGCAGGGCGAGGTCCCCGGACACCTCCGCAAGGGCGCTGGACAGCGCCTCGTCCTTCAAGGCGCCCCCCGTCGGCGCTTCGTTGAACCACGCGTCGATCCGCTTCTTCAAGTCCGGCGAACGCTTCGCATGGGCGTCGAGCGACTCGAAGGCCTCCTGGTAGAGCGGCGCGGCGTTCTGGTGATCCGGGACGCGGGGGGCGGTGGCGGCCAGCGCCATCGCCCCGGCCTCCATGCGCACCGTTTGCAACCGGTCCCGCACGGCGCGGTCGATGGTCCAGACCGTCATCGCCGACAGGACCGCGAAGACGGCGAAGCCCGAGAAAAGCCAGGGGCGGGACCAGTCCCCCCCGGCCGGTCCGCCGCCCTGGACCCGGAAGGCGCGCCATGCCGTCACGACGATACCGGCCCCCAGGATGAGAATCCAGATCAGGAGCGCCGCGAATTCGCCGGAGGGGAGGCGGAACCGGGTCACGCCCGACACGAAGAGCAGGGTCGCCCCCGGCAGGACGATGCCGATCATGCTCGCGGCAGCGGTCAGCCGCTGCTTCCACGCGGTGGTCCGCCGCGTGGCGGTCGCAAGGAGCGCGGCGTTCAGGGCGAGCGCGGCGGCCAGGGTCGCCAGCCAGAGCATGCCGTATCCCATGGTCGATCCTCCAGGAAAGCGTCGACAACGTTTCATGCGCACATGCGCGCGCGTCTCGTCTCAGCGGACCGCACAGGCGGGCGGAACGGAACGTCCCCGCGAACAGGCGGCCTGGAGCAGGCCGAGGCGGTCGAGATCCCGGTCGTCCAGCTCGGGAAGCGCCGCGCGCAGCGCCCGGACTTGCTCCGTCCCGCCCGGCGCGGTCGCCACGACGCCGCCGAGTCCGCCCGTCCCGGGGGCCAGCCGGGCGATGTTGAGCCAGAGCAGCATGGCCGCGGCGGCGGCACCCGCCGCGATCCATCGCCGGTGAGCGCTCCAGGCGCCCGCGAAGGAGTCCGCGCGCGCGCTGCGCACGGCGCCCAGCACCCGCCCGCGCAGGGAGGCCGGGAGCGCCGGGGCCGGGCGCGCCGCCAGCGCGCGCTCCAGCGCATCCAGGTCCGGGGTCAGGTCCTCAGGCATCCGATCGCTCCTTCATCACGGACCTCATTTTCTCGAGCGCGTACCGGTAGCGGCTGGCCGCCGTGTTGGCGCTGATCCCGAGCGCCTCGCCGATCGCCTCGAACGTCAGGGCCGCGTCCACCTTCAGGGATACGACCTCGCGCTGGTCCGGCGGGAGCCGGCGGAGCGCATCCTCCAACCGGGGGTCCGGTTCCGGAGCGTCCGGTCTGGGCACGGCCGGCAGGAGCGCCGCGGCATCCGCTGACGCCATCCCGCGCCCCCGTCTCGCGCGCCGCGCCACCGCGTTGCGCAGGGCGGCGACGAGGTATGCGTCGAAGCGCTCGACGCGGGCCAGGCCGCGGCGTCCCCGGAAGAGCCCCGTGAAGACGTCCTGGACGGCGTCCTCGGCGGCCTCCCGGGAGCCGGTCAGCCCCCAGGCGACGCGGTGGAGTCGGGCGGCCCAGCGGTCGTAGAGCTCGGCGTAGGCGGACTCGCGCCCCTCGGCCAGCCCCTCGCAGAGTTCCCGTTCCGGGGTTTCCCCCATCGCGTCTCCCTGCTATCCAAGAGGCTGCCGGAACTGTGATTTGTCTATCGACGTCGAATAAACGGACGTCCGGATCGGGTATCGGAGGAAAGGGGCACGGAACCGTCCCGACACGGCACGAAGCCATCCGGAACCGTTCACCCGCCCGCTCGACCGATCACGCATATGCGTTTCAATGTGTGAAAGTCCTCAGACGACCCCATTAAACACCGTACGAGGCCCGCTTCGAGCCCCTTTTTTCGTCTCCAGACCCATCGGGCATGATCCCGCGGCAGGACGCCGCTTTATTCTGCCGCTTTCTGTTCGATTCAGGCCTCGGGCAACACATTATTGTGAACGAGGCAATCGGGGAATCCCCATGGTGCGCCGCTCGGCCGTGTCCCGCCTCCTGTACGGCCTCGCGGCCCTTGCGTCCTGCATAGTCGTTGCCCGGCCCGCCCCCGCCGCCCCGCGTCCGAACGTCCTCTTCATCGCCGCCGACGACCTCAAGCCGGTGCTCGGCTGCTACGGCGACACGCGCGTGAAATCCCCGCACATCGACCGGCTCGCCGCCGGCGGCGTGGCCTTCCAGCGCGCCTACTGCCAGCAGGCGGTCTGCGCCCCCTCCCGCAACTCCCTTCTCACCGGGCTCCGCCCCGACACGATCGGCATCTACGACCTCGCCACCTTCTTCCGGACGAAGGTCCCCGACGCCGTGACGCTGCCCCAGCAGTTCAAGGCCCACGGCTACCACACCGAGTCGATGGGCAAGATCTTCCACACCGGCCACGGCAACCGGGACGACACGGAATCCTGGAGCATCCCGTCGTGGCACCCGCGCGGGGGGCAGTATCTCCTCCCCGCCAATGTCGCGAAGAACCGGGAGATCCAGGCCGACGCGAAGAAGCGGAACGTGCCGGCGGAGAAGCGGGCCAGCCTGCCGAAGGCCGCCCCCACGGAGTGCGCGGACGTGGCGGACAACGCTTACGCCGACGGGATGATCGCCGACCGCGCCGTCGAGCGGCTGGAGGCGCTGAAAGAGACGCCCTTCTTCCTCGCCGTCGGCTTCCTCAAGCCGCACCTGCCGTTCAACGCCCCGAAGCGGTACTGGGACCTGTACGACCGCGCGGCGTTCCGGCCGCCGGCGGCAGACGCGGCCCCGCCGGCAGACGCGCCGGCGTGGGCCGGCACGACGTGGGGCGAGCTGCGGAAGTACTCCGACATCCCCGAGACGGGCCCGCTCACGCCCGACCAGGCCGTGACGCTGATCCACGGCTACCACGCCTGCGTCAGCTTCGTGGACGCGCAGGTCGGGCGCCTCCTCGACGCGCTGGACCGGCTGGGGCTTTCCGATCGGACGGTGGTGATCCTCTGGGGCGACCACGGGTGGCACCTGGGGGACCACGGCTTCTGGTGCAAGCACACGAACTACGAGCAGGCGGCGCGCGCGCCGCTGATCCTCCGCGCCCCGGGCCGGCGCGCCGCCGGCGCACGCCCCGACGCGCTCGTCGAGTTCGTCGACATCTACCCGACGCTCTGCGACCTCTGCGGCATCCCCAAGCCCGCGGAGCTCGAAGGAACGAGCATGGCCCCCCTGCACGACGACCCGAAGCGCCCCTGGGAGCGCGCGGCCTTCCACGTCTATCCCCGCTCCATCCCCGGCCAAGGCTCCGGCATGGGCCGCGCCGTGCGCACCGACCGGTACCGGCTCGTCGAGTGGACCGTTCCGGGAAAGGACTTCTGTGAGCGCGAGCTGTACGACTACGAGAAGGACCCCGGCGAGACGGCCAACCTCGCCTGGAAGCCGGAGCACGCGGCAACGGTGAAGGAGCTGTCGGAACGGCTCCGGGCCGGCTGGAAGGCGGCGCTGCCGCCGGGACGGTAGGGACAGGAAGCCTCCTTTAAGGAACGGAGCATGTCGCACCCGGTTCGATGCGGGACGTTCGCGCCCCTCGCCGCGGCGGCCCTGCTGGCGTGCGCCCCGACGGTCCGCGCGGCCGACGCCGCCGGCCTCGCCGGCCGCCGGCCGAACATCCTCCTGATCATGTCCGACGACCAGGGCTACGGCGACCTGGGGCGGAACGGCAACAAGGTCATCAAGACCCCGAACCTCGACCGGATGTACGACGCGTCCGTCCGCTTCGAGGACTTCCACGTCAGCCCCACCTGCTCGCCGACCCGGTGCTCGATCATGACCGGCCGGCACGAGTTCCGCTCCGGCGTCACGCACACCATCCACGAGCGCGAGCGGATGAGCCTGAAGGCGACAACGATCGTGCAACTGCTGAAGGAGGCGGGCTACACGACGGGAGTCTTCGGGAAGTGGCACCTGGGCGACGAGGCGGAGTACCAGCCCGGCCGGCGCGGCTTCGACGAGGTCTTCATCCACGGCGCCGGCGGCATCGGCCAGTCCTACCCCGGCTCCTGCGGCGACGCCCCGAAGAACAGCTACTTCGACCCGGTCATCCGCCACAACGGGACGTTCGTGAAGACGCAGGGGTACTGCACGGACGTCTTCTTCGCCCAGGCGACGGCGTGGATCGAGGGCGTGAAGGGGAAGGGCGCGCCCTTCTTCTGCTACATCCCCACCAACGCCCCCCACGGCCCCCTCCACGTCCCCGAAAAGTACGAGCAGATGTACGAGGGGCTCCTGCCGGGGGGGGGCGGCGGGGACGGCGGCCCGGCCGGGAAGAAAGGGGCCGCGGGAAAGGGACGCGGGAAGGACGTGGCCAAGTTCTTCGGCATGATCACCAACATCGACGAGAACGTCGGCGCGCTCCTGGACAAGCTCAAGGCCTGGGGAATCGAACGGGACACGCTCGTGATCTTCCTGAACGACAACGGCGGCACGGCGGGCTGCTCCGTCTGGAACGCCGGCATGAAGGGGACCAAGGGCACGGCGAGCAACGGCGGGACGCGGGCGATGTCGCTCTGGCGCTGGCCGGGGACGCTGGCGCCGGCCTCCGTCGACGCCCTCGCCGCCCACCTCGACTTCTTCCCCACCTTCGCGGCGCTGGCCGGCGCGAAGGTCCCCGAGCCCGTGGCGGCGAAACGGGAGGGGTTCAGCCTCCTGCCGCTGCTGAAGGACCCGAAGGCGCCCTGGCACGACGACAGGATGCTGGTCACGCACGTGGGCCGCTGGAATCCCGGCGCGGCGCCCGACAAGTTCGGCCGGTGCAGCGTCCGCTGGCAGCAGTATCTCTTCTTCCCCTCCGACAAGGGCGCTAAGCTCTACGACCTGAAGGCCGACCCGGGCGAAACGACGGACATCGCCGGCCAGAAACCGGATGTGGTCGAGCGGCTGGCGAAGGCCTACGACGTGTGGTGGGAGGAGACGCTGCCGTGCCTCGACAACGAGGAGGCACACAAGACGGCGCCGAAGATCAATCCGTTCAAGGAGATGTACTGGAAGCAGTTCAAGGGCCCCGGCCCCAACGACGTCCCGCCGCCGGCAGGGATGACGTTCCAGTAGATCACTGTTACATTTCGTAACGCGTTACGGGGGTGGCAGCGCGAGGCCAATTTCGTCGCAAACGATTAACGATATACGACTTACACTATACCCGGAGCCTTGGCGCGCCATTTGCATAGGCGGGCATGGGCGAACAGGCCGGATTTTCTGGTTTTGATAAACTAGTGGTGAGTGACATTTGAATTTGCAGGTTGCGACCCTTGGGGAGCAACCTGCAATTTGAATAGTATCGAACCACTAGAGGGACGACGCCAGGAGCGGCTCTCGGCGGGGGTGGGGGGTCGGGGGGGAGCCGACGAGGGCTATCGCCTTCACCCGCGAAGGCACATGCCTACTTTCCCCACCCGCCCCCACCGGCCCGCTTGAGCGTTACCGGCTTCCCGTCGCCGACCACTGCGCTGACGGGGCCGGAGGGAGAGCCGGGCTTCCACGGGACATGCATCACCGTCCACATCCCGCCCCGCACCCCGACCTCGCCGCCGGGGGCGTTCGTCCCGATCTGCAGCTTGAAGTCCTCCCCCAGGCCCCGGTCCGGCGGCAGGCCCGAGATCGTGAAGGCCGTGGAGGAGGTCGGCGTCCCCGCGTAGGCGACGCGCAACTGCGGGAGGTGGCGCGCGGCGACGACCGCTCCCGCCAAAAAGGCCGGTTTCCCCGCCTCCAGCGCCCCGACATCCGGAGCCGCCCCGGCGAAGCCGTCGGTCCACGGCGGGACCGTCACGCCTTTGTCGATCAGCGGGGACCCCGGCCGCGGCCGGAAGTCGAAGGCGGCGGGGTTGGCGAAGCCGGGGTCCTTGACGAACGGAAGGCCCCCCTGCTGCTTCCGGAAGGTCACGTTGCCGCCCGGGTCGCCCGGCGGAACGCGGTCGAACTGGTAGGCGTGAAAGACGTTGTTGCGGAGCGTCACGCCGCCCGGCTTGAGGGCGTTGATCGTCGCGTCGCACGTGTTGTTGACGACCTGCACGCCGGCGAACTCCCCTTCCACGCCGGGCAGGTAGATCCCCGGCCCGGCGATGGCCCAGAGGACGTTGTGGTGGAGGACGACGTTCCGGACGCGCCCCTCGAGATAGATGCCCCCGTTGCCGAAGTAGTCCTTCCCGTCGGCGGGCGCGTGGGTGTCGTGGATCCGGTTCCAGGCGATCTCCATGCCGCGGCCGTCGGTGTCGCGGGCGACCCAGATGGCGGCCTCGTCGATGATGAGCCGGCCCGAGTGGGAGATGTCGTTGCGCAGGGCCTTGGCGCCCGCCGCGCGGCTCAGGTCGAGGCAGGTCTGGTTGCCCGTCCCGCGCAGGGTGTTGCGCTCGACCAGGAGCCCCTCGCCGTTGGCGGTTATGTTGCAGCCGTTGGTGACGTACCCGGCGTCGCGGATCACGTTGTTGACCGCCCGGCTTCCGGCCCCGCGGAGAACGACGGCGTGGCCGGCCGCGCCGGCGACGGCGCTGTTGAGGATCGCGCTGTCCGGCCCCTTCAGGTTGATGCCGGTATCGGTGGCGAGCGACCACCAGCCGCGGTACCAGAGGGCGTGGCCGACGTACCGCGCGTCGAGGCCGTCGAGGACCACGCCGGCGCTCCGCGCGTCCGTCTCGATGCCGCAGGCGAAGAGGCCGACCCCGTCGATT
>CAYUME010000073.1:0-379 GCA_964445475.1 uncultured Planctomycetia bacterium | reverse complement strand
GTGCGCACGATCGCCCCCAGGTTGCCCGTGTCCTCGATGCCGTCCAGCACCACCCCGGCGCTCCGCTCGTCCGTCTCGATCCCGCAGGCGAAAAGGGCGATCCCGTCGACCGCGACGTGGGCCTTGCCGCGGAGGTCGAAACCGAGGTCGCGACGCTTGGCCTCGACGACGTGCGACGAGGGGGCGTCCCCCTTCGGCGTCCAGAGGTAGAGCGCCCCCCGCTCGTCGCGGAACCACTCGCCGGGGCTGTCGAGGCCCGCCAGGGAGCCCATGAGGAGGTAGGGGTTGCCGGCGTGCGGCTGGTACGGGTCGGTGGCGTGGTACTTGTCCTTGACCTTCTGTTCCGTGGTGGGATCGACGCGCAGGGACTGGCCGGGAT